>NZ_VPEC01000065.1:0-8560 GCF_013417355.1 Acinetobacter sp. YH12255 | reverse complement strand
TATACAAAACAGAGGTGATTGAATATTTAAAAGCAGATTGGCAAGGTTTAGCAGATGTACAACTTGCGACACTAAACTGGGTAGATTGGTTCAATAAAAAGCGTGTACACAGTGCACTGGGTTATGTGTCGCCTTTTGAGTTTGAAGCAATGTACTATGATAAGATTAACCCGTTAGGTCAGGTGGCTTAACTTAAATAAAAAAGTCTCCGACAAACCCGGTACGGTTCAGAATTAATTGACTTACATGTCAGTGCTATCAGAGAAAATATAATCAAGCAACAAAAGCTTATTGAACAACTATCTGATTTAAGAGGTACTTGTGATGGTTTATGTACAATTGACCAATGTGGAGTTTTAAAAAATCTAGCTTGATTATCTAGACCTATGCTTTTTCAAAAACTCTGTATATCTTTACTTAAGGCTGCAAAAAGATTAAGGTGACTTAAATTTTGTGATAAGATCTTAGATAGCTTTGGTTAGCTTCCGATTGGTGTTTTAAATACAGATTTGTGTATGAAGAGAAAAACATTTCTAATCCAGATATTGGTACTCTTATTCACATTCCAGAATATTTGGAGTGTGGCAGAGGCTGCTTGTCTGCATGAAATGCCAAACATACCCAATTCAATACTCTCTAATCCAATCGATTTAGACGAAAAGAGTGATAGTCCTCGTCAAGCACTTTATTCCCTAGAAAACTATAAAGAAATCTATGACTATTGTCAGAAGGTTTGTTTTAACGAAAAGTGCAGTCATTTCTCAAATACAATCGTGATTCAGATTGACCCACCCGATGATCTGAAGCTTAAAGCTGATTTTGAGACCGGCATTACCCCAACTTATTTGGGAATAACTTTTTATAAATCCCCTTATCTGAATCAATTAACCCCGCCTCCCGATTTGCCCCTACTATTGGTGGGGTAGTCTTATAAAAGCCCACCACTCCTAATTTCATTATGCGTGGGGCATTTTCATGTCAAAAAACAAATTACATCAGGATACCTCCATCCTGAATTTATCCTGGTCAGCCTTAGGTAGCGGTATCTTGCTATCTGCAATGATCAGCATCAGTACTTCCGTAGTCGCCAGTACTCAAGATTTAACGCTGCAGCAAGCTATTGAGCAGGTTAACCAATATCAAGCGTCCCAAAATTTCTGGGAAACGCAAAATAGTATTAATGCCACGAATCTTCAGCAAAGTAAGCTGTTTAAAAATCCTGAATTGTCAGTTGAACAAACGGGCTTTGGTTCAAATAATGAAAAAGAGCTTGCCATTGGCATATCACAACCCTTGGATATTTTTGGTGAGCGAAAAGCAAACCAAAAATTAGCCAGTCTCTCTACAGATAAAACAGCACTGAAGCAGAAGATTTATCAAGCGCAAATTGAGCTTGCGGTGAAATATGTATGGTCACAACTGGCCATTGCTGAACTTGAAAGAAACATTGTCAATGAACAACTTCGGGTGAGTGAAGAAAACCTTAAAGCGATCGAGAAGCGCTTTACTGCGGGCGGTATCGCGCAAGTAGATGTGAATCGCGCACGTTTAAGTCATGCTGAAAATATACGCCTTTTTAGACAGGCAGACTTACAGGTACAAGTGGCCACCCAACAATTATCAAATTTATGGGGTACGTCTGATAAGTCATTGCAGGTAAACCTCTCTTCACAAAAGCTCTGGCCAAAATCGACTCATGGACAGGTTCAAGAATATTTAGCGGAAAACTACGTTGAGAAATATCGAGCTTTACTGGTATTAGAGTCTCAAGCAACGGTTGATCAACTAAGAGCAAAGGCACGTCCTAACCCCACTTTAAACCTAGGTGTCAACCGCACCCAATCCTTGGAAAACTCCACACAAAATCAATTAGTAGTCGGAGTTAGTGTACCGCTTAATATTTTCGATCGTCAGCAAAATGGCATAAAAATCGCGCAAGAAAAAATGAACTTATTAGAGCGTCAGAAAGAATTTTATCTGAAGCAAAATGCGCTGCAAATAGGCACAATTTTAACCGAGTTGCAGGGTTTAGAGCTGCAATTCAAAGTCGTTGACGAGACTCAAATTCCTTTGGCGACTCAAGTTCAAAGTAAAACGCTACAAGGTTTTCTGGCAGGAAAGTTTGCTTTAACCGATGTTCAGCAAGCCACGCTTCAATTACAAGACATCCGTCTGCGTAAAGTCCAGTTGTTACGGGATGGCTGGCAAAAGGCCATTGAAGCAGAAAGTTTGAGCTTAGGCATTAGCCCAAGTGAAGTCATGTCGAAAGATGCTATTGCACAAATCAATCAAAACTTATGGCAAGACATACAGGCCATGCCTGTCATTGGTGGGGGAAATTAACATGTTCGATCTTAAAAACAGCTTAAAAAAACAGAGCGGAAAAATCTCTCAACCTCTACTGATTGGTTTGGTCATCGGCGCAACCGTACTACTCAGTATTTTCTTGATCTTGTCGGGTAAGAATAAATCTGAAACATCAGATGAACATGCAGAGGAAGAAGGCGCAGAGGAACATGGAAGTGAAGAAGGCAAAGAGGAACATGGCGGTGAAACCGAAGAGCATGCAGAAGGCGTGAGCCTGACGGCCAAGCAACTGGTTGAACAAGGCATACAGTTATCAGCAGTCGATCAAGGTCCGGTGGTTAAATTAAGTTCTTATCCAGCAAAACTTAACGTGAATACCGACCAGCAAGCGCATGTCTCTCCGAGTTTTAGTGGTCATGTCGAAAATGTCTATGTAGAACTCGGCCAAAAAGTTCAGAAAGGACAGTCTTTGGCCACGTTGCTTGTTCCTGATTTAGTCGATCAGCAGGCCAATCTAAAAATTGAACAAACCAACCTTGAACTGGCGAAACAGGACTTCGAGCGTGAGCGTCAGCTGTGGTCACAGGGTATTTCAGCAAAACAGGACTATCAACGTGCTTACAACAGCTATAAACGGGCGCAAATTCAGGTCCAATCGGCCCAATCACGTTTAAGTGCGTTTGGTGCTGTGAATACCAGTAACGGGCGCTATATTTTGAAAGCCCCCATTTCCGGCGTGATCAGTAAAAAGGATTTGGTGCTAGGAGAAAATGTTCAGTTAGCAAGTCAACTCTTTACCATAGACCGGTTAGATCAGCTCTGGCTTGAGTTTATTGTTCCAAATTCTGAAATTATGGGTTTAGCCCCGAATCAAAAGATCGAATTTAAATCCTTGCAAACTGAAAAGGTCTATCAGGCAGTTATCCAGACTTTAAATACTGAAGCGGATACTCAAACGGGTCGTCTTCAGGTGCGAGCAAAAGTTGAATCGAATGCAACCGAATTACGTCCAAACTTGATGGTAAACGTACTGCTGCAACAACGCAGTGAAAGTACCGCATTACGGGTGCTTAAGTCAGCAGTTCAGAATATCGATGGAAAGGATGTGGTTTTTGTCGCCACTCAACATGGACAGAAAGTTGAATTCAGTCCGCAGCCGGTGAAATTAGGTCAGTCATCTGGGGAGAGCCAGTGGATTGAAGTGGTAAATGGGCTTAATCAGGGACAAAAATATGCCGCTCAAGGTAGTTTCTTACTGAAATCTGAAATGGAAAAAGGAGAGGCTTCACATGGGCACTGAAAATTCTCAAATATCTAATAATGAGTCAATAAAGCCTGAAGGACTGTTTGATCGGCTGATCCAGTTTTCTATTCATAACGCAATCTGGGTCATGCTGTTTGTTGCAGCCTGGATTGCTATTGGTATTTATAGTTATCAAAAGTTACCGATTGATGCTGTACCGGATATTACCAATACTCAGGTGCAGATTAACACTTCAGCCAATGGCTTTACGGCTTTGGAAATGGAACAGCGGATTACCTATCCAATTGAGAATGCCATGTCAGGCATGCCGAAAATGGAACAAACCCGTTCGATTTCACGCTACGGCTTATCGCAAGTGACCATCATTTTTGAAGATGGCACGGATATTTACTGGGCCAGACAGCTTATCAACCAGCGCTTGCAAGAAGCAATGGGAGAAATGCCTGAAGATGTGCAACCTAACATGTCGCCTATTTCGACAGGTTTAGGTGAAATCTATCAATGGGTGATTAAAGCCGAACCAAATGCTAAAAAGCCGGATGGAACCCCTTATTCGGCGATGGATTTACGTGAAATTCAGGATTGGATTGTAAGACCGCAATTACAGCGCGTAAAAGGCGTTGCGGAGATCAACAGTATCGGTGGCTTTAATAAAACCTATGTGGTTGCCCCTGATCTGAACCGATTGCAACAATTGCAAATTCCTTTGTCTGATTTACAAACTGCCTTAACAGAGAATAATGAAAACCGTGGTGCTGGCTATATTGAGAAAAATGGACAACAGCTAACGGTTCGTGTTCCCGGCACTTTAAACACGATTGAAGATATCCAGAACATCAGTATTACCAATAAAAACGGCTATCCTATTCGGGTGGCAGATGTCGCCAATGTCTCAATTGGTCATGACTTAAGAACAGGGGCTGCAACCTATAATGGTGAAGAAACTGTATTGGGTATTGCCATGATGATGATGGGAGAAAATAGCCGTACCGTTGCTCAAGCCATTGATGAAAAGGTGCAATCGATCCAGCAATCGCTACCTAAAGGTGTGGTGATTGAGACTGTGTATGACCGTACGCATTTGGTTGATCGGGCGATCAAAACCGTTCAGAAAAATTTGATTGAGGGTGCAATCCTCGTCATTGTTATTTTATTTCTCTTTCTAGGTAATTTCCGTGCTGCGCTGATCACGGCTTGCGTTATTCCACTGTCAATGCTGTTTACCTTGACGGGAATGGCAGAGCAGAAGATTAGTGCAAATCTGATGAGTTTAGGGGCACTGGACTTCGGTATTATTATTGATGGTGCAGTGGTTATTGTAGAAAACTGTATCCGTCGGCTAGCAGAAGCTCAGAAGCTGAAAGGTGGTTTACTTAGCCGTTCTGAAAGATTTAAAGAAGTCTTCTTGGCTGCAAAACAGGCGCGTCGTCCTCTCATCTTTGGACAGTTAATTATTTTGGTAGTTTATCTACCTATCTTTACCCTGACGGGTGTAGAAGCCAAACTTTTCCATCCTATGGCAATGACGGTTGTACTGGCTTTAATTGGGGCCATGATTTTATCTGTCACTTTTGTGCCAGCCGCAGTTGCCCTATTTGTCACTGGAGAAGTCAAGGAAACCGAAAGTCGCTGGATGCATTGGCTTAAAACTAAATATGAATTGCTTTTAGATAGAGCCTATGAGCTTCGTTTATTTGTGACTATTGTGGCTGCCTGTATTTTAGTGCTTACGGGTGTGCTAGCTACTCAAACAGGTAGCGAGTTTGCACCTCAACTGGGTGAAGGTGATTTTGCTGTTCAGCAAATGCGTTCCCCAAGTACAGGGTTAGAACAGTCACTGAGAATGCAGGAAAATACTGAAAAGTTACTGTTGAAAGAATTTCCTGAAATTAAAGCAATCTTTGCCCGTACCGGTACAGCAGAAGTGGCCACAGATGTCATGCCACCCAACATTTCAGATGGCGTGGTACTGTTAAAACCTCATGATGAATGGCCTGATCCAAAACAAACGATTGATGAGCTTCGCCAAAGAATGATTACTTTCTTAGCGACATTGCCGGGAAATAACAGTGAGTTCTCGCAACCCATTGAACTGCGTTTTAACGAGTTAATTTCAGGGGTGCGAAGTGATGTGGGTGTCAAGTTATTTGGCGATGATATGGAAATTCTGAATCGTGAAGCGAATAAGATTTCTCAGAAAATTAAATCAATTTCAGGCGCGACAGCCGTTAATGTAGAGCAAACCAGCGGCTTACCCTTGTTGAATGTAGAAGTTGATAAGTCCAGAGCAGCACAATACGGCTTGTCGGTAAGAGCAATTCAGGATCTGGTGGCGACAAGTGTCGGTGGTCAAAATGTTGGAACCATTCTACAGGGAGACAAGCGTTTTGATTTTGTTATCCGTCTAGATGAATCCCAGCGTAGTCCCGAGCAGTTAGCGCTACTTCCTGTTCAATTGCCAAATGGTGGTTTAGTCCAACTGCAAGATGTTGCACGCGTTGAAAATATCCTGGGTATTAATCAGGTCAGCCGTGAAAATGGTAAACGTCGGGTGGTTATTACTGCAAATGTAGAAGGACGCGATTTAGGCTCATTCGTAACAGAACTTCAGAGCACGTTATCCAAACAGGAATTACCAAGCGGTTATTGGATAGATTATGGCGGTCAATTTCAAAATCTGATGTCTGCAAAAGCGCGTATGCAATTGGTGGTTCCGCTCGCATTGTTGACGATCTTTATTTTATTGATGGCTGTATTCCATAATATCAAAGAAAGCTTACTGGTCTTTAGTGGTGTCCCGTTTGCCTTATGTGGAGGCTTAATCGCGTTGTGGTTGCGTGACATTCCATTATCCATGTCAGCAGGGGTTGGCTTCATTGCACTATCGGGGGTGGCTGTACTGAATGGCTTAGTCATGCTCACCTTTATCAAAGAGTTGCGACAGCAATATGACCTTTATTATGCAACGTGGCAGGGTGCAATTTTGCGTCTTAGACCTGTGCTGATGACAGCTTGTGTGGCGTCCCTTGGGTTTGTCCCGATGGCTTTGGCAACCGGAACTGGGGCAGAAGTACAGAGACCTTTAGCAACAGTGGTTATTGGAGGAATTATCTCCTCTACCCTGCTTACATTGGTTTTATTGCCCGTACTGTACCGCTGGATGAATGAAAAAAAAGTTTCTTAATCCAATAGATTAGTCGATTTACAGCAGAGATATTGGCTGTTATCCAATATCTCTGCTCATCATAAATAGAATAAGGAAAATATTTTATGTCAGAACATCATGATCATAGCCATGCGGTTGTTACTGAAGAAAATAGTAAGAAGTTAATGGTTGCCTTAGGTTTAACGACTACTTTTTTAATAGTAGAAGTTGTCGCTGCTTTTATTACCCAAAGTTTGGCTTTGTTATCTGATGCAGCTCATATGTTTACTGATGTAGCCGCTTTAGCTATTGCTCTTGCCGCTATCAAAATTGGTAAAAAAGCCGCAGATGATAAAAGAACTTTTGGCTATCAGCGATTTGAAATTTTAGCGGCTCTGTTTAATGCGGTGATGCTTTTTGTGGTAGCAATATATATTGTATATGAAGCTTATCAACGTTTTACGAATCCTGCTGAAATTCAAAGTGTTGGAATGATGATTGTCGCGGTTGGTGGTTTGGTCATAAATTTGATTTCAATGAAAATCCTTTCTGCGAGTGCTCAAGAAAGTCTAAATATAAAAGGTGCATATTTAGAAGTTCTTAGTGATGCTCTAGGATCGATAGGCGTGATTATCGGAGGAATAGTTATTTATTTTACCCAGTGGATGTGGGTTGATACCGTAATCGCTGTGTTAATTGGCTTCTGGGTCTTACCTCGAACTTGGATTTTATTAAAACAAAGTATTAATATTCTGCTTGAAGGAGTTCCTGATGAGATTGATATTGAGTCGTTAAGAAATGATTTATTGAAGCTAGAGGGCGTTGAAGGGATTCATCAGTTGAAAGTCTGGGCTATATCCTCAAGAAATATTCATTTAACTGCTCATTTGGTTGCTCCGAATAGCAATACAGATCAACTCTATCAAAAGGCCTTAGACGTTCTAAAACATAATCATAGTATTACTGAAATTACGTTACAAATAGAAAGTACGGAATGTAATACATTGGAACAGCATAAACATTAAAGTGCTGCTCTTTCTACATAATGGACAGATGACTAGGCTGATAAACCTTACCATTTTCCTGTATTACACTTCTATTTATCACACGCACTTTAAACACCATCCTGAGACATTTTAAAATTACAAGAATGTAATTTATGAGTCCTCTGGGTGTTAATTCTTTAAAGTTAGAATATCTAACAAGTATTAAATGAGAGTAAATGAACATGCTATTCAAAAATAAATTTTGTACTAAATTACTGTTAATTAGTGCATTCTTTAGTATCGCAAGTTTTAGTTATGCAGATGGCGGATTGTTATTTCTTGAAAAGAATTTAAAAGCTTCTAAAGTTGAAAATTCTAAACAAAAACAAGTTAAAAATAATGAATCAAATGAATCAAATGAATCAAATGAATCAAATGAATCAAATGAATCAAATGAATCAAATGAATCAAATGAATCAAATGAATCAAATGAATCAAATGAATCAAATGAATAGTTGGGTTGCATAAATAAATCAATTAGACTTATTCATTCAGCAATATAATTCCTGAATGAATAAGTTTATAACTAAAACCGGCTTTGTTGCATAAACATTCAAAAGCTGAGTTTTCCCCAATCCATTCAAATTTAAGTGACAACTTGGGTGTGAGGTCTACCTAATTCCGTAAATCTATTCAGAACTGCCACACGCGCATGAACTTCATTGACCTGACTTTGAAAATGTCTTGCCGTCAGCTTATCTCCTAATAATTTGATGCAATGCATCTTGGTTTCCACCAAACTGCGACGGTGATAGCCCGACCATTTTTTCCATAGGGTTCTGCCTAAATGCTTAACCG
>NZ_VPEC01000064.1:0-8776 GCF_013417355.1 Acinetobacter sp. YH12255 | reverse complement strand
GCCAGTGACCATACGTAAAGATAGACGGAATAAGGATTTAATCATTAAGCAGCATTGGATAGCTGCGTCGGAGTAGGTTTGATTTCGCCCTTGTTTGCCTTTTGATGGAGCATACCATTGCGTAGCAAGATCAAACCAAATGGCAATATTTCCGCGACTTATGAGTGCTCGGTTATATGCGGGCCAATTGGTTGTGCGGTAGATTTTGTGTGTAGGCTTCTTCATTTGAAAATTATATCGCTGAAAAAGCCTTTACAGATAGGTTTGTGCAACAAAGCCGAATAGCTGTAATAGTATTGATTGATTGACCACGATTTCTTAAATGAATGATCGTATATAAATTTGGATAAGTCATAGGAACACCATCACTATTCAAAAGAACAGCGAATCTCTCACCACCACTCATTACAAATCTTTTAACAAACATCATGGCTTTATTTAACAAAATATCTAAGTATTAAATATCATAAATCATAAGTAAAAAAATTTACAGAATCATTTCTGATATCTGTAAATTTTATTTTCAACTAACTGCTAATAAAGAATAATTTTATAAACTTTACAAAAATATATCTCTAGTGTGTCTCAAAACGGAAGATCATCATCTAAATCAGCTGCAGGCGCTGCTGTTGGTGCAGGTGCAGATTTCGGTGCAAAACCACTCGGGTTATTGTTGCCATAACCGCCACCCTGATTGTTGTTGAAACCGCCTTGCTGCGGCGCTGAACCATAACCCGACTGCGGATTATTGCCATAACCGCCACTTTGGTTGTTACTCGCCTGATTATTGTTATTAAAACGTGGCTGGTTAAAACTGTTGTCGCCCTGCTCGCCTTGTGAACGATTCGAGTCCAGCATCTGCATTTGATCACCACGGATTTCCGTTGTATAGCGCTCCTGACCATTTTGATCAGTCCACTGACGGGTACGTAATGAACCTTCAATATATACTTTAGAACCTTTACGCAGATATTGCTGCGCAATTTCGCCTAAACGGTTATGCAACACGATACGGTGCCATTCCGTTTGTTCTTTACGTTCACCGGTACTTTTATCTGTCCACGAATCGCTAGTGGCGATCGAAAATTGAGTGAGAGAACCACCATTTGCAAAAGTTTTGGTTTCCGGATCTTTACCCAAAGTACCCACTAAGATGACTTTATTTACACCACGCATTTGCTGTTTACTTCCTATATATTTCTGTATTTTACTTTATAAGAGTTATGCTTAAATGGCTACCTCTTTACCTAACAAGTGCGTTAATTGTTGTCGCGAAGCATCATCAATCTGCTGTTTATCGACTTTTATATAGGCAACTTGCTGTTCAGCCATCACCACGACTTCTTCAATACCACGAATCGCCAAAAGCTGAGAAGTCCATTCGTCAGTTTGTCTGCTTTCCGGCAAACGCAGCACCAGTGATGAAAGATAGCGTGGCTGAGCTAGCCCGAAACTCATCAGCAGCCAAACAATCGCAATCCCGGTCAGGATACTCCAGCCCATCGAGGTATTATTGAGCAGCAACAATTGACCACCGATCATCCCACCAAAGAAGGCACCCAAAAACTGGCTGCTGGCATTCACGCCCATTGCCGTCGCTTTAGACTGGATCGGTGCAGCTTTAGACAGCCAGGAAGGCAATAAGGCCTCCATCACGTTAAAGGCAATAAAGAACAGGCCCAGGCCAATGAGCAAGATATATTTGGATTCAAAACCAAAGACCATCACCATTAAACCCAGAATAATACCGCTAATCGCCACCAGAAAAATCGCGCGCATTTTGTGGTATTTTTCTGCCAGAATGATACTCGGAAAAGCAAAGAACAGACTTAGCACCAACAGGGGTAAATAGACCAAACCATGACTAGAAAGTGGCAGATCTGCAAACTCGATCAGCTGCGAAGGCACATAAATAAACATGGCTGTGAGCAATAAATGCAGGGTAAACACAGATACATGCAGACGATTCAGATCGCCAATCTGGAGCACCTGTTTCAGTTGGGTCAGATAACCCTGTTGAAAGTTTTTATGATGGCGCGTGACTTTAGGCACCATAAACAGCATGGCAATGGCAGCCAATCCCATCACCGTAGTAACCCAGAACAATCCCGAAATGCCAACCAGACCTGTCAGCCAAGGCCCGAGACTAAATGCCACCACAAAAGACAGACCAATACTCATGCCCATGATTGCCATGGCTTTCATGCGGTTTTCTTCACGCGTGACATCGGCCAGCAAGGCCATGACGACAGCGGATACTGCGCCACCACCAGCAATGGCACGACCGATAATCACGCCATAAATGCTGTCAGACATGGCTGCAATCGCACCACCCAAGGCAAACAGCAGCAGTCCTAAAACAATCAAAGGCTTACGGCTATAGCGGTCTGCAATCAGGCTAAATGGTATCTGTAATAAGGCCTGAGTCAAACCATAGACCCCGACCGCCAAACCGATCAGTGCAGGCGTTGCATATTGATATGCCTGCCCTGCCACAGAAAACACCGGGATAATCATAAACAACCCCAGCATGCGCAGTGCAAAAATACTGCTCAGGGCAAAGGTTGAACGACGTTCTAAAGCATTCATCATAAATTATGGCGATTGGGTTAATTAATCTGGAGCCCAGATTATAGGACATTCAGCTCATTAATAAGACATGAATTTTATTTGAAATAAAGATGATGCCAATCTAAAAATAAAAAAGCGCAGCCGGAGCTACGCTTTTTATTCAGGAACAGCGCTTTATTTGTCTAAAGCTGCCTGACGTTTTTTGTATTGAATCGAGGCGAATACTGCCCAGACAATAAAGGCTACACCGATCAGACCGGTCACCACTTCTGGTACATGCAGACCGGTTCCGCTGGCAATCATGATAAAAGCCAGTGCACCGATGGCATAATGCGCACCATGTTCCAAGTAAATATAGGCATCCAATGTGCCCTGTTCAACCAGATAAATCGTCATTGAACGGACAAAGATCGCACCAATGGCCAGACCCAGCATGATGATGACCACGTCTGAGGTAATCGCAAAGGCACCGATCACGCCATCAAAACTAAAAGAGGCATCCAGGACTTCTAAATAGAGGAAACCACCAATACCGGCTTTCACTACACCCGTCGGTACGCCATTTTCATCATGACGAATCGCATTGCCTTCTTCATCGACTTCCGGTTCACCACCGAGCATATGGCTCAAGACCTGCACCCCAATATAAATTACGATGCCCCAGATTCCCGCCATAGTCACTGCCAGACGCTTGGCTTCATCGACATTGGCTGCCATGATTAACAAGGCCACCAGTGCGATAAACACCGACATCGCTGGTACATTGGCCAGATTGGACAGACGGCGTTCCACCCGTCTGAACCAGTGCGTGTCTTTTTCTTCATCCAGGAAGAAGTTCAGGAATACCATCAACAGGAAAGCACCACCAAAAGCTGCAATTTCGGGATGATGTGCCATTAAACGTGCTGAATATTCTTTCGGATCATTCAGGGCCAGACGTACCACTTCCATAAAGCCCAGGTCTGCAGTCACTGCAACAATGACCACCGGGAAGATCAAACGCATTCCGAAGACTGCAATCAGAATACCGACTGTCAGGAACAGCATTTTCCAGAAATGATCCCAACCCCGTAGGACTGAGGCATTGACAACCGCGTTATCAAAGGACAACGACACTTCCATAATCGCCAGAATAGCGGTAATGGTCAGCGCTGTGAGCATGGTTTGCAGGCCTGCGTCAGGACCATGGGTATAACCCCAATACGCAGACAAACCAAGACACACGATCGAAAATGCAATCGAGAAACCAAAATGTTTCAACATACACAACGACCTTGGATAAATTAAATAAATGTATGGCTGCGAGAGAGCAGCAATACGAATAGGAAAAGTTAAGCTAATTATGAAACTTTTAGCGCATAAACCAAAGCACTTCCTGAGCTGTTTTATCTTATTTTCTGTTTTTAAAATTTGCCGATCTTTTAAACAGCCCGATCTTTGCTATAGTGCCGCATGGTTTAACTTGAACTGCGAAGGATTTTCAGCATGAGTTTTTCACAAGAGCTATGGCAACGCAATCTCGGACTTTATCAGAAGACCCTGGCCCTGCCCTTTAATCAGCAACTGGCGCAAGGTACTTTAAGCCGTGAAGCCTTTAGTCATTATGTGATTCAGGATGCGCATTATTTACTGGCCTATGGCCGTGCACTGGCCGTATGTGCTGCCAAAGCTTTTGAAGCGGATGATGTGATCCAGTTTGCCGAGGCAGCCAAAATTGCGATTGTGGTGGAACGTAGCCTGCATGATGGCTTTATGCAGGATTTTGGCATTAGCAAAGAGCAGTTTGAAAATACCCCGCTGACTCTGGCATGTCATCACTATACTTCTTACCTGACTTCGACCACTTGGTCAGAAAGCTACCCAGTAGTACTGGCCTCGTTGCTGCCTTGTTTCTGGATTTATGCTGAAGTTGGTAAAGATATTGTCGACAACTCTGCGCCGAATAATCCGTATCAGGCTTGGGTGGACACCTATTCAGGAGAAGAGTTCCACACTGCGGTACGTAATGTGATTGCGACTGTTGACCGTGTTGCGGCGCGTGTTGATGCCGATACACTAGAAAAAATGCATGCAGCTTATACCCATGCTGCCCGTCTGGAATGGTTGTTCTGGGACAGTGCCTTTGAGCAACGCCAGTGGCCTGGTCTGGATGAATAAGACGAATAAAAAAAGCCCTGTTTAAGACAGGGCTTTTTGGTTATAGCCGTTTAAAAAATTTCTGCTGTCATAAACTGATCATAAAAACGGCTTAGTCTGAAAAAACAAGGATAGAACGGGCCGGTATGCTAGACCTAGCTATAAGCCCAAAATTGCCGCACAATAATTGAGAATAATTATCAATTAATAAAATCAATCCCGGAAAGAGGCAGATAATATGGACACTTTAGGCACCGAAGCGATTCGGGCATTTTTCACCCTGCAATGTTGCTGGTTCAACAATGAAGAAATCTATCTCGAACAAGGCTGCCTAGATTGTGGTTCGGCAGCGACTTATCTGATTTACCATACCAACACGCATATCCAGAAACATCTACTGAAATTTATTGAAAAGTATCGCTGTCATCAGGCACGCCGTAATGATTTGCTTGACTTGGATTTTTTCCAAAAAGACTATGAGGACTTTCTGCACATTCTGGAAAATGAAGTGAATTTTTATGCACGTCTGCATCATGATGTGCCACGTGACCGCTACTTTAAAGATATTGAATCTATCTTTGAACGCCGCTATGCAGCAGCTTGTTAAGAACTTCCCTCACGTCTAGTCATTCTGAACAGTGAAGCGATCTACTGTGATATTTCTCGGTATTGTGATGAATTGACCAATCACCGACATAACTTGACGTTTAAAATACTTTTATTTGCACTTGAACATTTTTCATCCGGTATCATATAAGGGTTTTTGATGAATATTCTAGGATCCTTGCATGAGCCAAAGCCACATCCGTATTCGAGGCGCACGTACCCATAACCTGAAAAATGTGAACCTTGATATACCACGCGACAAGTTTGTGGTGATTACGGGACTGTCTGGTTCAGGTAAGTCCTCGCTTGCCTTTGATACCTTATATGCCGAAGGTCAACGCAGATATGTAGAATCGCTGTCTGCCTATGCACGCCAGTTCCTTTCACAAATGGAAAAACCGGAAGTCGATTCGATTGAAGGTCTCAGTCCAGCCATCGCGATTGAACAGAAATCGACCAGCCATAACCCGCGTTCTACCGTGGGTACCATTACCGAAATTTATGACTACTTACGTCTGCTGTATGCACGTGTCGGTACACCCTTCTGTCCTGAACATGACCTGCCGATGGTGGCACAAACCGTCACGGAAATGGTCGATGCAGTCAAAGTGCTGGAAGAAGGCACAGCCTTGATGCTGCTTGCCCCGGTGGTGCGTGAGCGTAAAGGTGAATATACCGCCTTATTTGAGCAGTTACAGAGTCAAGGTTTTGTCCGTGCCCGCGTCGATGGCGAGATCATGGAAATTGATCCGCCACCAGAACTGGACAAAAAGAAAAAACATACCATTGAAGTCGTGGTCGACCGCTTTAAAGTCCGTGATGATCTGGGCAACCGTATCGCAGAAAGTTTTGAAACTGCACTGCGCCTCGGTGGCGATATTGCGATTTTATCCTGGATGAAGGGCGAACATAACGATCGCGTGTTTTCAGCCAAGCATTCCTGCCCGGAATGTGACCGCGCTGTCGCAGAACTGGAACCGCGTTTATTCTCGTTCAATAACCCTTTTGGTGCCTGTCCGGTCTGTGATGGTCTCGGCACCCGCAGTCATTTTAGTGCCGATAAACTGATTCCCAATCCTGAAGTCAGTGTCAGTCAGGGTGCGATTCGTGGCTGGGACCGTCAGCGTCCTTATTATTACGGCATGATCCAGAAAGTCGCCGAGCATTTTGGTTTTTCTTTAGAAACGCCGTGGAATGAACTGGATGCCGACACCAAGAAAAAATTCCTGTACGGCACCGGCAAAGAAAAAATTGATCTAAGTTATATCGATGAGCGTGGCCGTCGTCATAATCGGGTGATTCCGTTTGAAGGGATTTTGCCGCATCTGGAACGCCGCTACCGTGAAACTGAAAGTAATTATGTGCGTGATGATCTGGCGCAGTATCTGTCCAATGCTGCCTGTGATGCCTGTGATGGTTCACGGCTGAATGAAATCTCGCGGAATGTGAAAATTCTGGACAAGACCATTGCCGACATTACCCGCATGTCGATTGGTGATGCCGAAAGCTATTATCAGGACATTAACCTAGAAGGCGCACGCGGAGAAATCGCCGACAAGATTTTCAAGGAAATCCGTGAACGTCTGCACTTCCTGGTCTCAGTCGGTCTGAATTATCTCAGCCTGTCGCGTTCTGCCGAAACATTGTCGGGCGGTGAAGCACAGCGTATTCGTCTGGCTTCCCAGATTGGTGCCGGCCTGATGGGCGTGATGTATGTGCTGGATGAACCCTCAATTGGTCTGCATCAGCGTGACAATGACCGTCTGCTGCAAACCCTGATCCGTCTGCGAGACTTGGGCAATACCGTCTTGGTGGTCGAGCATGATGAAGATGCAATTCGTGCCGCCGATCATATTATTGATATTGGCCCGGGTGCAGGTGTACATGGTGGACATGTGATTGCTGAAGGGACTTATGATGAAATTCTGGCCAATCCTGACTCGCTGACCGGACAATATTTGTCTGGCAAGTTAAAAATTGAAGTGCCGAAAAAACGGATTCAGCCACCTAAACCTGAAGAACAGATCAAGCTGATGGGTGCATCTGGGCATAACCTGAAAAAAGTCGATCTGACCATTCCTTTGGGCATTATGACTTGTGTTACCGGGGTATCGGGTTCGGGTAAATCGACCTTGATTAACCGGACATTGTTACCTTTGGCGGCGACCCAACTGAATGGTGCAACCACTTTAACATCGGAAAAGTTTGAATCGATTGATGGCTTGCAGTTCCTCGACAAAGTCGTCGATATTGACCAGAGTCCGATTGGACGAACCCCACGTTCCAATCCGGCCACTTATACCGGTTTATTTACCCCGATTCGTGAACTGTTTTCACAAACTCCGGAAGCCAAAGCACGTGGTTATGCCGCGGGTCGTTTCTCGTTTAACGTGAAAGGTGGTCGCTGTGAAGCCTGTGAAGGCGACGGCATGATCAAGGTGGCGATGCATTTCCTGCCGGATATGTATGTGCCTTGCGATGCCTGTCATGGCAAACGTTATAACCGTGAAACGCTGGAAGTGAACTATAAGGGCAAGAATATTTCCGATGTGTTGCAGATGACCGTTGAGGATGCCATGCATTTCTTCGATGCCATTCCCGTCATTCACCGTCGTCTGGAAACATTGCATCAGGTAGGTTTGGGTTATATCCGTCTGGGTCAGTCTGCGACCACGCTTTCCGGTGGTGAAGCGCAGCGTGTCAAACTGGCACGTGAACTGGCCAAACGCGATACCGGTCAAACCCTGTATATTCTGGATGAACCGACCACGGGTCTGCATTTCCATGATATTGCCAAGCTGCTGGACATCCTGCATCAGCTACGTGATAAGGGTAATACCATTGTGGTGATTGAGCATAATCTGGATGTGATTAAAACTGCTGACTGGGTGGTAGATTTGGGACCTGAAGGTGGCTCAGGTGGCGGTATGATTGTCGCGGAAGGTACACCTGAAGAAGTCGTGAAAGTGAAAGCGTCACATACGGGTAAGTTCTTGAAAGCGTTGTTGAAGTGATATAGAAAGGGCTCATAAGAGCCCTTCTTTTAAACGTTTAATCACATACTCAATATTCTTTCTTTTCTCCAAGCTTGATGCTCGAGCTTCGTCTTCTAAGACTTCAAAAATCAAAGCATTTATTTGAGATTGTAATTCAACTGAAATTTGCTGGACTAATAATTTTCGCAAAATTTGAAGTTTATTAGACTTTTTAAATCTTTCATCCTTTGGAATTTCATGAAAAATTAAGTTATACCAATCTGCTTTGGTTGCATTTTTCAGTACAAAAGAATCTGTATCAACATTATATCCATTATTAAAAATATAATTATGAATAACATGGCGAATTCAAACATGAGGTGCGACAGTTTCAAAAGCCTTATGATAATCAACAAGCTGAGCAAATTTCTCTAATGGTGTAAGCCAATCTAACGCTTTTCTAGGGCGAGTATTCAGTGACATGGCAA
>NZ_VPEC01000063.1:0-9805 GCF_013417355.1 Acinetobacter sp. YH12255 | reverse complement strand
AATTTCAAATTGTGCAGCTACCGCTCGAATAGAATAACCTTCCTCAAGCTTAGCTAAAATTTTACGTCTAAAATGTTCTGAATAACTCATTGCACCATTGTATTAGTTTTATAATGATTTGACTATATATCGTTGGCAGAAGAAATTATTTAGACCAGTTATCAAAAACTTCATTGATGACTTTATTCTCGATAAAAATCATCTGCTACCACAGAGAATCTATAAATAATAGTGCGTAAGTCCTATATTTTTGCATGAAGGCCGGACTAAGCCGCCAAGCCATCATTTTTATCTTGATCAGATCAAGAATGCTCAATTTTAGCAAAAAAAAGGCCTATCTTAGAGAAAAAGATAAGCCACGAAAACACATTTCAAAATAAGAAGAAACTACAGCGATAGAATCTGGAATAAATATTAATCAAAAGTTCATCTATTGAGAAATACTTTATTGCTTAGATATTAATCGCTTTTATGTCTAATAAATAATCAGGCAAAAAAAAGCCAAGTCTTGGGGGAACTCAGCTTAAAAAAAGTAACTTGAAATAAGGCAACAGCAACCGAGTTCGGCTCTCTCCTCTGAACAAGGTCGCTGTCTATGTCAGTATCATGCAATTTTTTTACTAATATTTAAAACAGATTAAAATTATTAAATTTATTTAAAAATACGATTATCAATTTTTTATATTTATTTTCAAATAATTCATGTTTTATTTTAAAGCTCAGACTGTCTATTCAGCGACGTATACAACAATGATCAGATGACTCCTTGATCATTTACTTCAATTTATCTCCGCCTATATCGCGGTAAAAGCCTGCCATCTGCTCGCTGTTTTATTCAGAATTTTGTATAAATCTTAAATTTAATCTTGACTGACGCTTGAATTTTTACACCCTGCCCCGATTTCTTTAGGTAATCAAGAACTTCAACCATGGCAGTTCAGCATTAACGCAGTGAATACTGAGGCCTGAGGACTGTACATGTTTAAGAACCCATTTAAACGGAGTAAATCAATGGCGACTGAGCAAAACGAGCAAGCTCAAAAATTTGAGCAAGAGCAAGCGGAACAAGATACAGCGCAAACTCAAGCTGAAACCGAGCAGGCAGAAGTTTCCGTTGAGTCTTTACAAGAGCAGATTGCGCAGCTTGAAGGTGACTTAAAGTTAGAAAAAGCACGTACGGCCAATGCAGTCTACGAAGCACAAAAAAGTGTGGAACGTATTCAGCGTGAATCTGAAAAGCATAAAGATACCGTTTTAGAAAAGTTCTCTAAAGAACTTTTAGAAACCGTCGACAATCTCGAGCGCGCCATTGTTGCCGCAGGTGAAGAGAAAACTCCACTGCTGGAAGGCGTTGAACTGACACTTAAATCTTTATTGAATACCTTAGAGAAATTTGGAGTCGTGGTGGTAGACACCAGTAACGGCTTTAATGCTGATCTGCATCAGGCAGTTGGGATTGATCCAAATGCCAAAGCCAATGAAATTGGCACTGTTTTGCAAAAAGGCTACACGCTGAATAATCGCCTGTTGCGTCCGGCGATGGTCATGGTTGGCGCTTAAGCCAAATAAATTCGGGAGTTTGTGAAATTTTTTCAACAATTTTACTTGAAAAAAATCGAACGGCTCTCATATCGGATAACAAGTAAATCCCTTTTAATTTCCCTTTGATAAAGGGAAAAGTTTGGGAATAAAAAAATTTTTGAGGAAACATCCAAATGGCTAAAATCATTGGTATTGACTTAGGTACTACAAACTCATGTGTTGCAGTACTTGAAGGCGACAAAGTTAAAGTAATCGAAAACGCTGAAGGCGCGCGTACAACGCCATCAATTATTGCCTATAAAGATGGCGAAATTCTGGTAGGTCAATCGGCAAAGCGTCAAGCGGTAACGAATCCGAAAAATACCTTGTTCGCGATCAAACGTTTGATCGGTCGTCGTTATGAAGACCAAGCGGTACAAAAAGATATCGGTCTGGTACCGTACAAAATCATCAAAGCTGACAACGGTGATGCTTGGGTTGATGTCAACGACAAGAAACTTGCGCCACAGCAAATCTCTGCTGAAATCTTGAAAAAGATGAAAAAAACAGCGGAAGATTACCTGGGTGAAACAGTAACTGAAGCGGTCATTACCGTTCCTGCTTACTTCAACGATGCCCAGCGTCAAGCCACTAAAGATGCAGGTAAAATTGCAGGTTTAGAAGTGAAACGTATCATCAACGAACCAACGGCTGCTGCACTTGCGTTCGGTATGGACAAGAAAGAAGGCGACCGTAAAATCGCGGTTTATGACTTGGGTGGTGGTACATTCGACGTTTCAATCATTGAAATTGCGGATCTTGATGGCGACCAGCAAATCGAAGTGTTGTCTACTAACGGTGATACATTCCTGGGTGGTGAAGACTTCGATAACGCATTGATCGAATTCCTGGTTGAAGAGTTCAAGAAAGAACAAAACTTCAACTTGAAACAAGATCCGCTTGCGCTGCAACGTTTAAAAGAAGCTGCTGAAAAAGCGAAGATCGAGCTTTCTTCTTCGAATGCAACTGAAATCAACCTGCCATACATCACTGCAGATGCGACTGGTCCTAAACACTTGGTGATCAACGTAACACGTGCGAAACTTGAAGGTTTGGTTGCTGACTTGGTTGCGCGTACCATTGAGCCATGTAAGATTGCACTTAAAGATGCTGGTCTTTCGACTTCAGACATCTCTGACGTGATTTTGGTGGGTGGTCAATCACGTATGCCAATGGTTCAACAGAAGGTTCAAGAATTCTTTGGTAAAGAGCCACGTAAAGACGTAAACCCTGATGAAGCAGTCGCAATGGGTGCTGCGATTCAAGGTGCGGTACTTTCAGGTGACAAAACTGACGTACTTCTTCTTGACGTAACTCCGCTGACACTTGGTATCGAAACCATGGGTGGCGTGTTAACAGCAATCATCGAGAAAAACACCACGATTCCTGCGAAGAAATCTCAAGTGTTCTCGACTGCTGCTGACAACCAGCCTGCTGTAGACATTTCTGTGTTCCAGGGTGAACGTAAAATGGCGCAGCAAAACAAATTGTTGGGTAACTTCCAATTAGGCGATATCCCACCTGCACCACGTGGTGTGCCACAAATTGAAGTGTCTTTCGATATCAACGCTGATGGTATCTTGAAAGTATCTGCAAAAGACAAGAGCACGGGTAAAGAGCAATCGATCCAGATTAAAGCAAACTCAGGTTTGTCTGATGCTGAAATCGAAGCAATGATCCGTGATGCTGAAGCGAATGCTGAAGAAGATCGCAAATTCGAAGAATTAGCGAAAGCACGTAACGAAGCGGATGCACTGGTTTCTTCTGCTCAAAAAGCAGTAAAAGATTTGGGCGAACAAGTCACCGCAGACGAAAAAACTGCAATTGAAACTGCGGTTTCTGAGCTTGAAGCATCAACTAAAGAAAATGATGTTGAAGAAATCAAAGCGAAAACTGAAGCGTTGCAAAACATCATCATGCCGATCACTCAGCGTGCCTATGAAGCAGCTCAAGGCCAAGGCGGTGCGCAAGGGTTTGATCCGAACGCATTCGGTGGTGACGCTGGTCAACAACAGCAAAAAGCGGACGACGGCGTTGTAGATGCTGAGTTCACTGAAGTAAAAGATGACAAAAAATAATTTGTCGCTTTAACTGAAAAACCGCGCAATAGCGCGGTTTTTTTATATCCAAATTTTAAAGCATGAAGGTAAAATGACTAAAAATGGATCGTATGTTCAAGTAAAGCTGTTTAAGCTAAATCCAGCATGAAACGACCATCAACCCTGAAAATTCTGATTTTGCGGCCTTTCAGCAATGGGTTAAAGCCATGTTATTGCTACAGGAACGCCACGCTTGTCGACTGTATGCCAAATCCGGCCGGGGTATGGAGCTGGAAGCGCAAGTTGGCTGACGCACGGGCTGGATCGAAACACCACAGGCTGACATCGTGGCCTTTTCCCTGAATATGCAGATGCACAGTCATATGGATCCGGCGATTCGCCTGGACATTTTACAGCAAACCTTGGCCGAATTAGGACTTTATCCAAAAGCTGAGCAGGAAGGCAAATAAGCATGGGAAATGCCTTAAAATTAAGCTATATTTTTTAAAAACAAGCATCTCAATAGCAATATGCGCCTTCTATTTTGTCTGGTCATCGTTGGGTTAATCCTGTCTGCCTCTATGCATATGCAGACCAAAGCTCATCCACAACTGCGCTACAACTCGCTTGCAGACCGGCTCAGTCATCCTTTTGACACACGTTTACGCTTTAAGGTCGATCAGGTAGATGCAGGCTTTGGGCTGAGTAAAGAGCAAGTGATTCAACTGAGCAAAGAAGCCGTCGAGATCTGGCATCAGGGCACCCATCGCGATGATCTGCTGCTCTATGATGAAAATGCCCAGCTGAGTATTCATCTGATCTATGATCAACGGCAACAGGAATATAATGCCTTAAAGAAAGTCGAAAAACAGTTGCTGGCAGATGATGCCCAGTATCAACGTCAGGTCAAAAATCTGGAAGCATCTTATCAACATCTGGAAAGTCAACAACAACGCTTGATCCAGCAAAGAGATCAGATTAATTATGAATTTCAGAAGCTACAGCAACGACGGCATCAGCCAAATTTATCTGCCTATGAGCACGAACAATTAGAATATGAGTTTCAGGCTTTACAGCGCAAATCGGAAAATTTTAAACGGGAAGCCGAGTATCTTCAGCGACAGCAAAGTTCTTTTAACCTGAATGTTTCGCTGCATCAACATAGTCTTGAAAATCATCAACAGAATATCATTCAGGCCCAGCAACGTTTTCCTGCCCGTGAATTTCATAAAGGGGTATTTATGGGTCATCAGATTCATGTATATCAGTTTGATGCAGAAGATGATCTGCGTCTGACACTGGCTCATGAACTGGGGCATGCTTTGGGCCTGTATCATCATGATGATCCAGAGGCGCTGATGTATCCGGTACTGGGAAAACAGAATCTGCAACACTTTCAGTTGCGACCTGCCGACAAGACTTTGCTGTATCACCGTTAAGTGATCAGCCTGAATTCCTTAATTAATTTAAGTGTATAAGTGTTATAAAAAACACTCTATTCGGATTTCATGTTATTGTGAACGGCTACATTGTTCAGGCCATCTTTGGAGATTCATGTGAGTTACTACCATATTTTAATTGAAGTAAATGACCACATTAGTACGATTGATGAAACGCGTGATATCGAGATCTTTGATATTGAGGATATTCAGCCACATCTTCATGCGATTTTATTGCCTTATTTCAATGAGCAGCTGATTGAACTGGACGATGAGAATCTGGAATATAAAGATATTTTACATCTGGAAATCAAACAGACCCTCTTGCCGATCAATGACCTGATCGAAGAAGAGCAGCGCCTGTTGCCAAGTGATACCGATATTACCATTAGCGCTTATGAGATTTTTAATAATCGTGAGCTGAGTCAGGATGTCACATCAGTAATTTTTGACCTCTTGGAAGCGGTAAAACTGGAAAATTAAGTTTTCTTCAGATATAAAAAAGTCCTCATCAAGAGGACTTTTTTATTGTACGTGTTTAGATCGAGAATGAAGATCCACAACCACAAGTGGTGGTCGCATTCGGGTTTTGCACTACAAAGCGTGAACCTTCCAGACCTTCCAAATAATCTACAACTGAACCGACCAGATATTGATAGCTGAGTGAATCGACCAGTACTTTCACATCGCCGTTGGCAAATTCTGCATCATCTTCATTCTGACTTTCGGCAAAGTTAAAGCCATAAGAGAAACCTGAACAGCCGCCACCGGTAACATACACACGGAGCATTAAGTCTTGGTTACCTTCACTGTCACGCAACTGGCGTACTTTATTTGCGGCATTGTCGGTGAGCACAAGCGCTTGGGCATTCATGGCGGATTCCTCTGTTGAATGGAATGTCTTTAAAAAGAAAAGACCATATCGAAGTATAACACACTCAATATATGGTCAGTCTCTACAGATTAAAAGTCAAATCAGAGTAATTTTATCAGGATTATTTGTAGTTCTCATCCTGTAAGGCACATTCGAAGTTTTGCGGGTTCTGTTTACAACGGAATTGCCACAGCAGTTTCATCATGCGTTTGTCATATACGCCGCGTTTGGTCAGGTCGATTCTGGAATCGCGCATCATTTTCTGATAGCCCGGTTTATCTGCAGCCGGAATATCCATCCAGTATTTTGCAGGAATATCGGCTTTCATTTTGCCCAGAATACCAAAAGCGCGCGGCAACTGGCTTCTCACCCATTCACGTGATTTTTGACCATAACCCGCCGGGAATTTATCGGGACGGATAATGATATTACCGGTCACTTGCAACACCGGATAATTCACAATCGCACCTTTTGTACCTAAGCCTTTGTGTAATTCTAGCGGCTTAAATACCGCAGCGGGTGCGCCAATGATATCAACCTGACCATTGTTAAACTTGGCGCCAAAGTTGGTGACATCGGCACTGACGGCTTGAGCACCAACCTGCTGTACCATGATTTTTTGTGCTTCATCATAGTCGAGTACCGCAATTTTTTTACCTGCGGCTTTGGCCACGGTATTAATACTACGGTCATTGACCAACAGAAAAGCATCACCGACAGGAATCACCCCCACCACTTCATATTTGCCATTGAGCATATGTTTGGCAAAAGTCGGACTCGCCAGACCCTGCATCACTTTAACGGCCAGATTCAGATCTGGAATCGCCCCGATAGCATCCAGCGAGCCGGTAAAACTGTTGAACTGACGCCCGCGCATTCCAGTAACACTAATCCCGTCACATTTTCCGGCTTTAAAATCTTCTGCAACCACGGCTTCATTGGTATTCACTCTAAGCTCGATATCAGCGCCCCAGTTTTTCGCTGCCAGCTGATAATCTTTCATGACGCTATACACATCGCCATTTTTGCCCACCAGATCAAATACGCACATCACCTGTTTGGCCTGTACCAGACCTGAAACAGTAAATATCGCTGCGGCCAATGCCAGTATTTTCCATCTTCTTTGCATCATCCTAATGTCCTTATACCTTGTTTTTGTTATTGCGATTTCAGCCGCATCTAATTGTTTTTATATTAATCATAAGAAATCAATCTTTAGATCAAGCTTAAGCTATTTAATCAGCTGTACAATGGCTGATCTGCCTCAGTTCAACCACAAAAAAAGCTTAGACTCAGCTAAGCTTTTTCTTTAAAAATCAAATTACTCACCCGGAAGTGAACACTCAAAATTGGCTTTGTCGACAGAACAGCGCGCGCGTTTTAACACTGACATCATGCCAGCATCATAGATTCCGCGTTTGGTCATGTCCATACGGCCATCACGTAACATTTTCTGATACTTGGTTCTATCTTCCACGCTCAGATTCATTTTATATTTCGACGGAATTCCGGCTTCCAGACGGCCGATCATGGCCATACTTTTTGGCAGGTTTTTGATAAACCAGTCACGCGATTTTTGCCCAAAACCTGCCGGGAATTTTTCCGGGCGAATGACAAAATCGGACGTCACATGCAGCACCGGGAAATTAAACATCGCGCCGTTATTGCTAAGGCCTTTATAAATCTCTAGCGGTTTATAAGCATAGGCTGGTGCCCCCACCATATCCACCTGACCATTGTTAAATTTGGCCACAAAATTGGATACATCGGAAATCACGGCCTGCGCGCCCACACGCTGCACCATAATTTTCTGGGCATCGTCATAGCCCAATACCGCGAATTTTTTACCTGTGGCTTTTTCGATCGAGTTAATATTTTTGTCACGGACAAAGATGAACGCCGAACCAAGTGGTGCAATCCCGGCAATTTCGTATTTTTTACCACCCAGATTAGTCACCATTTTGCTGGCATTGCGTTTGTCCAGCGCAAAACTAATGGCACGCTGTGCAATTGCATTGCTCGGTGCACCGCCCAGTGCATCGATAGAACCGGCAAATTTATTGTATTGACGGGCGCGCATGGCAGTCATAAATACGCCATCACATTTTCCGGCTTTAAAATCATTGTCAGCAACAGCTTCATCCTGGCGGGCAATCAGATTGATTTCTGCGCCCCAGCCTTTTGCAGCCAGTGCCCATTCTTGCGCCATCTGGAAAGACTCACCCGATTTACCCAGTAAGTCAAACACGCAGATATCGACTTTTTCTGCATGCACCGCATTGGCAAAACCAAATGTAGAAAGTGCAGCCAATGATAAGAGTGCTTTTTTCATTGTATTATCCTTTGGAATCTTGTTATTCGCTGAGTGTCCGTACACGGAACAAATATTAAGCAAGTTTAATTAAAAAAAATAGAGCATTTACTCCATTTAAAACCCGTGTTTTGGCCTATAAAGATAAATCAGCGTATTTTCTAAATATTATTTTATAAAATATTTTTAAATATCAATTTCTTAATATTTAATAGAAGTTTCGTATCATTACATTTAATCCGTAAGAGTTACAAAGATATACATCATTTGAATTTTATTCGCCACTAATTGAACACTCAAAATTGGTTCTTTCGACGGTACAGCGGGCACGCTTCAATACCGTCATCATGCCGGGATCATAAATCCCCCGCCGGGTTAAATCGATGCGGCCTTCGCGCAGAATCTTCTGATAGGCAATGCGATCTTCACGGCTTAAGTTCAGCTTATATTTATTGGGAATTTCCGCTTCCATACGTTTCACCATGGCAAAACTGCGCGGCAACTGTTTCACAAACCAGTCTCTGGATTGTACTGCGAAAGAGTCAGGAAATTTATCCTGCCGGATGATCAGGTCGGCGGTGACATTGATCACTGGAAAATTAATCATGGCGCCTTTATTGCCCAGACCTTTTTCTAATTCGAGTGGTTTAAAGGCATAAGCCGGTGCAGCCACAATATCGACTTCGCCCTGATTAAATTTACGGATAAAATTGGAAATTTCCGACATTACCGGCACGGCTTCAATCCGGTTGACCATAATTTTCTGGGCATAGTCATAATGCAGCACGGCAAATTTCTTGCCTTTTACCTGTTCCAGTTTATTCAGCTCGCGATCACGGACAAAAATATAAGCCGGGCCAATCTGCCCGATCCCAGCCACTTCAAATTTTTCTTTGCCAATCTGGGTGATCAGGCGCTTGCTGTTGCGTTTGTCCAGTACATAACTAATGGCTTTCATGGCAATGTCATTATTTGGCACACCACCAATCGCATCAATCGAGCCGGCGAATTTATTATAGGCGCGGGCCCGCATGGAGGTCATATAGAAGCCATCGCATTTTCCAGCTTTGGCATCCTGATCCACTTTGGCTTCGTCCTGATAGGCAGTCAATTGAACATCAGTATTCCAGGCTTTTGCAGCTAAAGCCCATTCCTCCATTAATTTAAAAGATTCGCCAGACTTGCCCAGCAAATCAAAAACACAGATATTTACTTTGGCATGACTTGAAGTCGATGCCAGTAGACCCAGTGCAGATAAAACTAAAAATCCCTTTTTCATTTTTATTTTACTCTATCGTATTTTTTGCTCGATCAGCTTCTACTATAAACAACTGTTAATACTGAAAATAGAGCTTATACTCAACTTATGCGTCCATAATATATAAATTCACAGTATTTAAAAGCTGGCTCATTTCAGTAAAAGTCGCAAGATTTTTCATTTTCACAAGGCTTTCCTTTAGAATAGGCGCATCTTATTTCTTAGCTTTGATTTCTCAATGATTCAGTTAGACCAGTTATCTATACGTCGCGGTGGACGTGTTTTATTTCAAAAAGCGTCGAT
>NZ_VPEC01000005.1:0-116817 GCF_013417355.1 Acinetobacter sp. YH12255 | reverse complement strand
GGTATATCTCACCGTAGAGGTTCTACGGTGCATCTAGTCAATTCTGCATACACTTCGCAAAGTGATTCTTTCTTACGTGGGCTTTTAATAGGCACACGCAAGGGAGATCGCTTTCATCGTTTTAATGGGGAAGTTGTGCAAGCTGATTGGAATGCTGCGAGAAACGTGCTTGCAAGATTAAACGACAATGAGATAAGTCGTTATACGCCTTACAAAACTGTAAAGCGTATATTGCAAGAACGGACTGATCGCTATAAGTCGGAACTGACCGACTCAGGCTCTAGTTACACGTTTGGCAACAAGACATTAACAGAGTGCGAATTAGTCCTTGACTATGTTTAACTACATTTTAAGGAACAGTACTTGTTTCTGTACTGATTGAGGGATCTGCTGTTTTTGTCGGAATTCGATGCCAGTGCAAAATCCCTCGCAATAAAAGCTGCATCTGTAGCACGCTTTGGGTTTTAAAGACATTGGATTGGGTGCGGCGTAGCTCTGGATCAGCCTGATGTTGCAGATGAATCCAGCCCATGGCCCAGTTCAGCGACAGATCAATCAGCATCTGTGCCAGTGCCTGCAAATCTTGCGAAGACTGGATATGTTGGGCGGCTTGCATTTTTTCCAGTTCATGCATGACATCTTCAGTCAAAAAACGAATTTCCCGTTCTATTCCTGCACGTAACATTGCCGAGCCCCCCCAGCGTTCTGCAACAAAAAAAATCCAGGGTTCAGGGTGATATTCGACTGCCTGAAAAAATAGCTCAATTCCGGTTTTAGTCCGGGTGTTGGGCTGATACAGATAGGCCTGTCCCAGTTGATTCAGCACTCCCTTGAGATGAATCGCGACCTGATCCAGCAGCTCTAGTCCCAACTGCTCCATATCCTGAAAATGCCGATAAAATGCCGTGGGCACCAGTCCAACGGCATGCGCGACTTCACGCAGACTGATGGTGCTAAAAGCGCGACCCTGACTGCTCAAGGCCAGTGTGGCATCCAGTAGCGCCTGATGGCTTTGCTGCTTGCGATCTTCACGTAAGGACATAAATGGGTTTCCTCAAGGGGAGATTTAGTCTAGCAAAAATTAAGGCAAATCGTAGCGCCACAGGTCGGCAGAATTTCGATATTTAACCGCACTCTGATGCATCGATTTTGTAAATCAATCATCCGGCTGACCAATCTTGGCAAAGGCTTCTGTTATACTGAGCCGCAATTATTTTTAGCCTATACAGGACTTATCATGCGTATCGACCAACGAGCATTAGATCAATTACGTGAAGTGAAAATTACCCGTAACTATACACGTTATGCGGAAGGCTCGGTATTGGTTGAGTTTGGTCATACCAAAGTACTGTGCACTGCCAGTGTAGAGAGTTCTGTTCCACGTTTCCTGAAAGGCCAGGGCCAGGGCTGGGTGACGGCTGAATATGGCATGTTGCCACGTTCAACCCATACCCGTAGCGACCGCGAAGCGGCACGTGGCAAACAGAGTGGCCGTACCCAGGAAATCCAGCGTCTGATCGGTCGTAGCTTGCGCTCAATGGTTGACCTGAAAAAGCTGGGTGAAAATACCATTACCATTGACTGTGATGTGATTCAGGCTGATGGCGGTACCCGTACTGCAGCGATTACCGGTGCTGCGGTGGCGCTGGTCGATGCCATGAATGTTTTGCTGGAAAGAAAGAAAATCAAACATGATCCATTAAAAGGTCTGGTAGCTGCGGTTTCTGTTGGTATTTTCAAAGATGAAGTATTACTGGATCTTTGCTATGAAGAAGATTCGAACTGTCAAACCGATTTGAACGTGGTGATGACACAGGCCGGTGAATTTATTGAAATTCAGGGCACTGCGGAAGACAAACCATTTACCCGTGCCCAATCGGATGCCATGCTGGAAATGGCCGAGAAAGGCATTCAGGAGCTGGTGAAAAAGCAGCAACAAGCTTTGGGCTGGTAATTCATTACTGCCAAATATAAAACGCATCTCCGGATGCGTTTTTTTATGCCGGAAATTTCAGAATATAGCCCATTGAAAATGCAGCACAAAACTTCCTGACAAAATTCCGACATGAATCGGCTAGATCCAGATCTATTTTGCCCCGATATTCAAACGATATCACAATGAGGAATGCGAGATGAAACAGTGGATTTGTGCAATGTCTTTGCTGGGCATGTTTGGACTAAGCGCCTGTGACTGGGGCAATCAGCGGAAGGATGACGAGCGTTCAGTGTTAAATCAGGATCGTGAGGAGGATAACGGAAGATATAACGACCGTGATGGTGACGATGATGACCGCGATCGTCGAGGTAATCGGGACGACGATGATGATTAAGGTCTAAAATAGAAAATTGAGCAAAATATATGCAAAAAAATTTCTAAAAATCAAAAAAGGGTGCTTCGCACCCTCAATGGTCATCTATCGAATTTAGGCTTCAGCATTAAATCGCATCGATAAATCCACAGCTTTGACATCTTTGGTCAAGACACCCATCGAAATATAATCGACACCGCTACTGGCAACTTCACGTAAATTTTCGATCGTGATATTGCCAGATGCTTCCAGTTTGCAGCGGCCGGCCACATGCTGTACTGCCTCAATCATTTGCTGCTGGCTGAAATTATCCAGCATCACGATATCCGCATTGGCCTCTAAGGCCTGATTCAGTTCATCCCAGGTTTCCACTTCTACTTCGACCGGTTTGCCCGGCGCAATCTGGTGTGCCTTGGCAATCGCCTGAACAATTCCGCCAGCGGCCATAATATGATTTTCTTTAATCAAAAAGGCATCGAATAAACCCAGACGATGATTCTGACCACCACCAATGGCAACGGCATATTTTTGTGCAATACGCAGGCCAGGAAGGGTTTTACGGGTATCCAGCAGCTTGGTATTTAAGCCATCCAATTGTTTGACATAATGCGCTGTTTTCGTCGCAACGGCAGACAGTGTCTGGACAAAATTCAGCGCAGGACGTTCCACAGTCAATAAACTGCGTGCAGAACCGGCCAGTTTCAGGAAAGTTTCATTGGCTTGAACCTGATCACCCTCATTTTTTAGCCAGATGACTTCAACACTTGGATCATAAGCCTGAATCAAGGCATTCACCCAAGGTTGCCCGGCCAGTACCATATCTTCACGGCTGATGATCGTGGCAGTGGCCTGTTCATCTTCAGGGGTCAGCAGGGCAGTAATATCACCGTCACCAATATCTTCTGAAAGTGCCTGTTGGATATTGATCTGAATCGACTGGTCTAGCAACGCTTGAGATATGCGCATGAGTATTTCCGTATCTTTTAAGCCGTGAAAATTGCGCATTATCTTAGCACTGTTACATAAAAAATGAGCGATTTTTCCTACAGTCTGCCGGGATGAATTGAGATTTGTGCCTGAAAGTTTTAGCATGAAGCCGGCTGCAACCCTGATCGTGCAGATTTTATTTTTGGAGAGAATGGTTTTATGCAACAGGCAGCCGAGTTTCAGGTTAAGAATGGACAACTGATGGGCGCACGTCACATTCCCTCTCCCAATTTTAACCAGCGTCCGGACAATACCGAGATTCAGCTCATTGTGGTGCATAACATCAGTCTGCCACCCTCACAGTTTGGCGGCGGTTATATTGAACAGTTTTTTCAAAATCAACTGGATTGGTCAGTCCATCCCTATTTTCAAAGCATTGAAGGGATGCAGGTTTCGACCCATCTGCTGATTTTGCGTTCTGGTGAGGTACTGCAATTCGTCAATTTTAATGACCGTGCCTGGCATGCCGGACGTTCGACCTATTTGGGTAAAAAAGAATGTAATGATTATTCGATTGGCATCGAGCTGGAAGGCAGTGACGACTTGCCTTTTGAACCGGTACAGTATGCAGCCTTGATCAAAGTCACTGCCTGTTTGCAAGATTATTATCCTAAAATTCAGCAGCATATTGCCGGACATTCGGATATTGCCCCGGGCCGTAAGACCGATCCGGGACCGTATTTTAACTGGGCTGATTTTCGTTGCCAGTTACAGCATTATAAAAATACCTCAACCTCGCTTGAGGGATGCAATTAAGCAATGAACTTCTGACAGAGGTTTCATTACAATAGCCACAAATTTATACATTAGGTGAATAGGATGGCGCTTTGGCGTTCGACCGTCATTGTCAGTGCGATGACCATGTTGTCACGTGTACTGGGATTGGTTCGAGATATTGTTTTACTGAATGTCTTTGGTGCGGGTAAGGACTTCGATACCTTCGTGGTCGCATTTCGTATTCCAAACTTTTTCAGGCGATTATTTGCCGAAGGGGCATTCTCACAGGCCTTTATTCCGGTTTTGACCGAATACAAAACCAGTCGTACCCATGCTGAAGTGCAGATTCTGATTAGCCGGGTCTTTGGCTGTCTGGCAACGGTAATGAGTCTGCTGACCATGTTCGCAGTGATTGCTGCACCGTTGATCATGTATATCTATGCGCCCGGTTTCCATAGCGATCCTGAGAAATTCGCCTTGGCGACTGACATGTTCCGCCTGACCATTCCTTATTTACTGTTCATGTCACTGACGGCTTTTGCCAGCAGTATTCTGAACAGTTATGGCTCTTTTAGTACACCGGCCTTTGCACCGGTCTTGCTCAATGTCGCCATGATTGCTGGTGCGCTCTGGCTGACTCCGCATATGGCCGAGCCGATTATGGCACTGGGCTGGGCAGTCATCATTGCCGGTATTTTACAGCTGGCGATTCAGATTCCTGAACTGTGGCGTAAAAACCTGCTGATCCCACCTAAAATTGACTTCAAGCATGAAGGCGTGGATCGCATCATGAAGTTGATGCTGCCGGCTTTATTTGGTGTATCCGTCACGCAAATTAACCTGCTGCTGAATACCATCTGGGCTTCATTTATGCAGGATGGTTCGGTGTCCTGGCTGTATAGTGCTGAGCGCATGACCGAGTTGCCGCTTGGCCTGATTGGTGTAGCGATTGGTACTGTCATTTTGCCATCTTTATCGGCACGACATACCGAGCAGAATCCGGAAAAATTCCGCGGCATGATGGACTGGGCCGCTAAAGTGATTGTAATGGCAGGTTTACCGGCCAGTATTGCCTTGTTTATGCTGTCGACCCCGATCATTCAGGCCCTGTTTGAACGTGGTCAGTTCAGCTTTGAAGATACCCAAATGACGGCTCTGGCGCTGCAATGTATGAGCGGTGGTGTGATTGCCTTTATGTTGATTAAAGTCTTTGCCCCGGGTTTCTATGCACAGCAGGATACCAAAACACCGGTGCGTGTCGGTCTGATGGCTGTGGCTGCCAATGCAATCCTGAACGTGATTTTTATCGGTATCTTCAAGTTGATTGACTGGGAAGCAGAACATATGGCACTGGCACTGGCATCGACCGGTTCAGCCATGGTGAATGCCGGCCTGCTTTATTACTATCTGCATAAGCGTCATATTTTCCGCTTTGGCCCGCACTGGAAAAAAATCTTCCTGCAATTCATGTTTGCCAATGTGGTGATGATCGCAGCTTTGGCTTATGCCTTAAGTTGGTATAATGCCGATGTGTCGCAATGGATGCGTGTCGCAGAAGTACTCATCTTGTGTGTCATTGGTGTGGTGGCCTATCTGGCGGCCTTGCTGGTGGCAGGTTTTAGACCGCATCATTTAAAACCTTAAGTGAATATTGAACTTGATATTCGCTTAATAAAGCCATAAAAAAAACAAGAGCCAGAAGGCTCTTGTTTTTTTCGAAGGATCATACTTGCTTCGACTCAATCTAAACTGAATCTAGACCTTACCGCGGGAAAGAAATCCAACGATCGCAAGAATCACCGCAATTACTAACAAGATAATTGCAAAATCCTTAGATAAGCCTGCTACTCCACCGAAACCAAGTAGACTCGCAATTAATGCAATAACAGCAAAAATAATAGCCCAGCGAAACATATATATTCTCCATGTGTTTTTATTTTCAAATTTAGTATAGAAATAAACGATTCCAGCGACTGTTAGTGTTTTGTTGACGAACTGTCTATGATTTAACAATAGTTTACGTGATGGTAATAAGAATTTGAGCGGTAGGTCTGCGCGGTTTGGGCTGCTATAATCAGCTGATTTTTGAGTGCGCCGACCTGATCATGACCGATACTTTACGTCCCGAATTTTGGAAAAACTATGGCCTTGCCGAACTCACGCAAGCCGAGTGGGAAGCCTTGTGTGATGGTTGCGGACTCTGTTGCCTGATTAAACTGGAAGATGAAGATACCCAGGAAGTCGCTTATACCAAAGTGGCCTGCAAACTGCTGGATTGTACGACTGCGCGTTGCTCCAATTATCCAGAGCGTTTGCACTATGTGCCAGACTGTATTCAGCTCACGCCAGAAAAATTGGAAACGATTCACTGGTTGCCTTCAAGCTGTGCTTATCGCCGGGTCGAGCAGGGCAAAAGCCTGCCATCCTGGCATTATCTGATCAGCGGTTCACGGGAAAGTGTGATTCAGGCACGCAAGTCGGCAGCAGGGCGCTGCCTGAGTGAAGCCGACATTCCTGAAGACGACATCGAAGACTATATCGTGCGTTGGGTGCGTTAATTTGCCGCGATAAGTAGCTATTGATTTGCCGGCTGCAGTAGGGCCTGAGCCGAAGCACCGGCCATCGGACGATAGAAATAAAAGCCTTGTCCAATCTGACAGTCACAATGGATCAGGGTATCGAGTTGTTCGGTATTTTCGATGCCTTCGACCAGAACATCCAAAGCAATACTGGAACCAATCTGGGTAATGGCTTTGACAATCGCCAAGGCGGACGGGTCACTGTTCATACGCTCGACGAAGTTGCGGTCAATTTTGATGCAATCCACCGGATAGTCTTGTAAACGGGTTAGTGAAGAATGCCCGGTGCCGAAATCATCCAGTGAGATCTGGATTCCGGCCTGTTTCAGCAGGTTCAGGGCCCGGATTACATAATTGGCACCATGCTCGGACAGACTCTGTTCGGTAATTTCCAGTTCCACCTTATTCACAGGAATATCAAAATTGGACAGGCGGGCCAACATTTTTTCAGCATAGTCATCGCGCAAAAATTCAACCGGTGCAGCATTGATTGAAATCGGCAACAGATCCAGTCCTTGGGCCTGCCAGCGACTCATATCGGCAAAGACTTTCAGCTGCATGGTTTCACTGATACGTGAGGCCAGCTCATAGTCCTGAAAGGCACCAAAAATCTCGGAAGGCAGTTGCACCTGCTGATCCTGATCTTGCCAGCGTAACAGCGCTTCAAAACCAATCACCACACCATCAGACAGACGAACTTTGGGTTGATAGTAGGGAATGATCTGATCGGCCAGAATAATCTTGCGGGCCAAAGTCAGCTGCTTGGTCATATTTTCCAGCGAACCACACATGTCCTGATTAAACATGCGGATGCCGCCACGACCACTATTTTTCAGATCATTTAAGGCAATGTCGGCACACTTCAACAGATTCGAGGTGTTCAGGGCATCACGTGGATAGATGGCACAGCCAATACTCATAGCACTGCTGATACTGTCGCCAATATAATTGATCGGTTGATCCAGCTGGCTATAGGCCAGTTGCGCCGTGGCCAGCAGCTGTTCTTCACTTTCCAGATTTTTCACCAGAACTGCAAATTCATCTCCACCCAAACGGGCCACAATGGTATTCGGGCCGAAACAGGCCTGGAAACGCTGACCCAGAACATGGAGTAGATGATCGCCAGCAATATGGCCCAAGGTGTCATTGATGTGCCGGAAATAATCCAGATCAATCAGCAGTAGACCCGCCTTGGTCTGCTGTTGTTGCGCTTTTAATAGCACCTGTTTAAAGGTTTTATAGAAGGTACTGCGATTATACAGACCAGTCAGTTCATCTCGTTTAATGGCTTCTTTTAAGCGGGTTTCTGCAATTTTTTGCTGACTGATATTGCGTGAGACACAGAGGATGCTTTGGGTAATATTGTGCTGATCCAGAATCGGGGTCAGCAGATGATCCCAATATTGGATTGGCTGGTCTTTGCTCTGAGTTTTGCTAGAAAAACGGCTATTTAAGCCTAGGACTGCCTGTTTCAGTGCACGTTGCGCAGATTTTCGGGCTTCAGGTGCTAAACGGTTCAGCCAGGACAAAGAACTGTCCTGATCTTGCGCTGTTGTTTCGCTTTCTGGTGTCAGACCGTCAGACTGGTTACTATGCCGAATCTGACCTTCAGGACTGATAATATGGATGCAGTCTGCGCTGGCATCCAGCATATTTTCCTGGGTTGAAACGATTTGAGATAGTTGTTGCTGGATTTCAAAATAATCATGCACATCCGTCAGTGAAACCGCCCACTGCAACACATCTTCCGGATCATGATGAAATTTTACCGCCAGCGTACACATACGATAATGGGTATCGCTGCGTTTAATCCGGCACTGGGTTTCAAAATTCTGATGCTGATCCAGTGCCGCATGCCACAGCTTCGAAAACAGCTGTAAGTCCTCGGTATGAATGAAACTCTGCCACGATATATTGCCCGGTTCATTCAGGTTCACACCAAGATAATCGGTCATGGCGGCGTTAAAATAGTGCAGATGTGTTTTGCTACTGACCCAGAGAGGTTGGGGTAAGGCATCAATCAGTTTTTGAAGCTGAATTAATTCAGACAGATGAACAGGGGTTGAACTCAGTGATGTTGCCAGCAGAGGTTGCGACTGGCTCACAGCTCCCTGTTCAAATTTATCATGCTTCATGCATTCACCAATACAACCCAAAAAATACCCAGGGGGGCGACATAAGTTTCTTTTAATTAGAATAAACAATATGAAAATTACACTGTAATTAATTCACAATTAATCATGTTCAAATTACTTGCTTTTATGAAGATTAATTCATTCAGAATTAAAAAAATAGAGGATTTCTACATAAATTAATTTTTTATGCTTTATGTTTGCAATCTTGGAATCAAAACTGCTGGTGTTAGAATGAGATCAGAATTTAGTTTGAGCCAATAATAACATGTCAGATAGTCATATCCCGCTTCCAGAACGCTTAAGACCACGTGACCTTGCAGAGATTATCGGGCAGGAACATTTGCTGGGGGAACAGGCGCCCTTACGCCAGATGATTGATCAGGGTCATCTACCGTCGATTATTTTCTGGGGACCACCCGGCGTTGGAAAAACCACCATTGCCTTACTGTTGGCACAAGCGGTAGATCGGCCTTTTATCAGTCTGTCTGCCCTGAATACCGGAGTGAAAGAGCTGCGTGAAGTGATTGCCGATGGTGGTGATCTGCTGACGCCAGTGGTGTTTATTGATGAAATTCACCGCTTTAATAAATCCCAGCAGGATGCACTGTTAAATGCGGTCGAAAAAGGGAAAATTACCTTAATTGGTGCCACTACCGAAAACCCGTCTTTTGAAGTGAATAGTGCCTTATTGTCACGTTGTCAGGTGTATAGCCTGAATGCGTTGAGTGCGGAATCGATTCAGACTCTGCTCACACAAGCCTTGCAAAATGACCGTTTTTTGCAGGAACGACATATCCTGATTGAAGAATTTGATGCCTTGGTGCAGTTCGCAGCAGGTGATGCCCGTAAAGCATTGAATTTACTTGATCTGATTGCCAGTACTTTTGAACCGGATATGGAAAATATCATCACCAATGCAGGGGTGGTGAAAGTGGCACAACAAAATATTGCCCGTTATGACAAGTCCGGTGAACAGCATTATGATCTGGTCTCGGCTTTTATAAAATCAATTCGCGGCAGTGATCCCGATGCAGCGCTGTACTGGATGGCACGCATGCTCAAAGGCGGTGAAGATCCGGTATTTATTGCCCGCCGTATGCTGATTGCAGCTTCTGAAGATATCGGTAATTCTAATCCGAATGCCTTATTGCTGGCGGGTGAATGTTTCCGTTCGGTGCAGGCCGTCGGAATGCCGGAATGCCGGATTATTTTAGGACAATGTGCGGTGTATTTAGCCACCAGTGCCAAAAGTAACAGCACCTATCTGGCAATTAACAAGGCGATGGAGCTTGCAGATAAAACCTCGAATTTGCCGGTGCCTTTGCATTTGAGAAATGCACCGACCAAGCTGATGAAAGAACAGGGCTACGGGGTGGATTATCTGTATCCGCATCATTATCCTGAGCATTTTGTGCTGCAAGACTATATGCCGCCAGAACTGAAAGATACCAAACTGTATGAGTCGGCACGCAATAAACGTGAAGTTGAAGGAGAGCGCTTACAGCAACGCCGTTGGCAACAACAGCAGCAATAATATCAGTACACAAATAGATTAAACTCAGGCAAAAAAAAGCCCAATTCAAGGCGAATTGGGCAGAAATTAGGATGTTTTTTAAGGGAGAGAACATCCTAGAGGGTAGGCGATCAATCTGGTCGGCAAACCTTGAGTTAAATCAATCAGCTCACTGATTTGCCTAGTATGTGATGATATTAGACCATAGATTTTCCAATGTAAAAGCGATCATTTTTATCTGTAATATTTGTTTTTTCGATTAAAGCTTAAAAGGTCAATCTGGCCCAGCCAAAAAAATCAGGGATAAAAAAACCGAGCTGTTGAGCTCGGTTTTTTTGAAGCAATGGACTATGCCATTAGATGTTGTCGAGGTTAATACCTAAACGGCCCGCAACTTCTTCATAGGCTTCAACCACACCGCCTAAACCTTGACGGAAACGGTCTTTGTCGAGTTTTTTCTTGGTGTCTTTGTCCCATAGACGGCAACCGTCTGGAGAGAATTCATCACCCAAAACGATACGGTCATGGAATACACCGAATTCAAGTTTGAAGTCGACCAGAATCATGTTGCCGGCATCAAACAATGCTTTTAGCACGTCATTGACTTGGTAAGTCAATTCTTTCATTTTTTCCAGTTGCTCAGCAGTCGCCCAACCTAAAGCAATCGCTTGCGATTCATTGACCATTGGATCGCCAAGCGCATCGTCTTTAAAGAACAATTCGAATGTAGATGGAGTCAGTTCTTTACCTTCTTCAACACCTAAACGGCGGCATAAAGAACCTGCTGCATAGTTACGAATCACACATTCAACCGGGATCATATCCAGTTTTTTCACCAGCACTTCATTTGGAGTCAGCAGCTTTTCAAAGTGAGTTTCAATACCCGCTTCTGCCAGCTTTTCCATGATGAAGGCGTTAAAACGGTTGTTCACCTTGCCTTTACGATCTAGTTGCTCGATTTTTTCGCCATTGAATGCAGAGGCATCATCTCGAAAGACTAAAATCAGATGGTCTGAACTGTCTGTGGTGTAGACAGATTTCGCTTTACCAGTATAGAGCAAGGTTTGTTTTAACATGAGGGAACCTTTTACAAAAAAAAATGCCTAGAAATGTCTAGGCTGGCCAATTTTGGTAAATCTGGTTGAGCAGTTCTGCGGCTTTTTCACGGTCGGCAAAACTGTTATCGGCATTGAACACAGCGAGGTTATTACTTGAACCGACAGAAGATAATCTTAATACATAGGTTTGCTGGTCGACCCGAATCGTGACTTCGTAACGGTTTTTATTCTGCGCAACGATGCTATGATTCAGGCTGCTGAGGGTGGCAAGCGTATATTGCCAAATTGTAGCAGAATTTCCGTCAATTTTAAGCAGCGGATTAAGATTTCCGTCTGTGACCAACTGTGGTTTACCAACAGCATTGCTTTCAGTCAGCTCAGCTTGAGCGGTGTTTTCAGTCTGGGCCTGAGGGCGTGGCAAGGCAAAACGGTTGCCACGCTGGTTTTCAAGCTTCGGTGCATTTTCAATTGCAAGTGGATCGACTGTTGGAGCAGGATACAATGGCGTTGCAGGACGTACCATGGCGCCTTCAGGATATTGTAAAGCGTCCAGAGTTGTAGTTTCTTTATAGTCTAAAGTGCCGTTATTAAAGGCCATTGAACTACAACCTGCCAAACTGAATACTGAAAGTGTAAGGCTAAGTCCTAAACGTAATTGCATAATCTTGTGCTCTTTTATTTAATAACGCCCGCTTCGACCAGTGCTTCATGAAGCGGAGCGCGATATTGTTCTGCAAGTGGTGTTAATGGAAGGCGAATACCAGTACCAATTAAGCCCATGTCATGGAGTGCCCATTTCACAGGAATTGGGTTTGATTCGCAAAATAAAATATTGTGTAAATTTGCAACCTGAGCATTTAACTGTTCAGCGTCTGTAGCATTACCTGTAATGGCAGCGGCACACACTTCACTCATGGCTTTCGGAGCCACATTCGCTGTGACCGAGATATTGCCTTTGGCGCCATGACCCATCAGCTGATATGCCGTTGCATCATCACCTGAGTAGACCACCATGTCTTTGTCTTTCAGACCTTGCAAGAGTTCAGCACCACGCGGTACATCACCCGTCGCATCTTTAATCCCGACGATTTGTGGAATATCGGCCAGACGAATCACGGTTTCATTCAGCATGTCGACACCGGTACGGCCAGGGACATTATACAGAATCTGCGGAAGATCGACCGCTTCAGCCACAGCTTTATAATGCTGGTACAAGCCTTCCTGGGTCGGTTTGTTATAATAAGGCGTCACCAGAAGAGCAGCATCGGCGCCGAGTTCTTTGGCTTCACGGGTAAGTTGGATGGCTTCACGGGTCGAGTTTGCGCCTGTGCCGGCAATAATAGGAATACGTTTGTTGGCCACACGAATGATTTCTTTGATCACCTGGGTGTGTTCACTCATGCTCAGGGTCGAGGCTTCGCCTGTCGTTCCAACGGCAACAATACTGTTGGTGCCCTCTGCAATATGCCATTCAACCAGCTTCTCGAGACCCTTCCAATCTACGTTGCCATCTTCAAACATAGGGGTGACGATTGCGACTATGGAACCTTGAATGGTCTGTGCTTGCTGAGTCATTTTAAAAAACTATCCTATTTGTCCATCCGAAAGGAATGAGAAAACATAAATTGGGATGGATTTGTATTTTGATTTATAGCAAATTCAATGGACTTGCGCTGAATTGAAGATTGCTTATGCAAATTATGACTGATCAAACGCATAAGAACAATATGCTTTAGTCAAAGCCACTCAATTCTTTATACAAAGCCTTTTGAAAACAATCAAGTAATAAATTAGATGATTTATCCGGCGAAATACCGCGGTCAAACTGCGACTTAAGTCCCGGCTCAGCGAGATATTGTTGAATTTTGTCTGCAAAATTAGCTCGATTTGAGTAAAAATCTCGGCCAAGTCGTGAATTTCGTTGTTTTTAGCTGCTGAATTAATATTTTTATTGGATGAATCTATATGTAAAACATCTTTGTCTGGAGGCTAAGCTGATGTAAACAGGTTGAAAAATTGAATCTATTAATCTTTTTTTAATATCAATGAATTGCATAATATTTTTCTAATCGGTTGGTTTTTTAACTTGATGTATAAGTCTTAAAGCATAAATTGTGAATTTTAAAACTTTTTGATTAATTGCTTTTGCGACTTTATCTCAAGGTCTATTGCATGGAGCTGCTTCAGCTGCTGTGGGGATATCCAAGTAAAACGTTCAACTTATTGATAGTTATTTCTGCGCTCAGGCTCATAGATGATGGTCTTTCTTTTGTAACGCTGATTGAACAAGGATAATCCAATGGAAAAATCAGACAATAAGCATGCTATCGTCACGGTCGCCATCTGTTTTCTGATAGCGGTGATTGAAGGCTTGGATATTCAGGCTGCTGGTATTGCTGCAGCCGGTGTGCGTGAACACTTCGGTCTCGATAGTTCCCAGTTGGGTGTGTTTTTTAGTGCAGGGATTCTGGGTTTATTACCCGGTGCACTGATCGGCGGTCGATTTGCAGACCGTATCGGCCGTAAGAAAGTGTTGATCTGGTCGACAGCAACATTTGCCATATTCACTTTATGTACAGTTTGGGTCAATAGCTTTAACAGTCTGCTGGCAGTACGTTTTCTGGCCGGAGCAGGTCTGGGCGGTGCGATGCCGATTCTCATCACACTCGCTTCTGAAGCGGTATCGCCGCAAAATCGTGGTCGTGCAGTCGGCTTGATGTATTGCGGTATGCCTGTGGGTGCTGCGATTTTATCTTTAATTGCTGCGACTGAATTTGGTGCCAACTGGAAAAATGTTTTCTATTTGGGCGGCTTGTTACCGATTTTTGCAATTCCATTGATGATGCTATTTTTGCCTGAATCGAAGGAATATCTGAAAACACAGAACAAAACTGCAGCAGAACTTGCCGTTGCACCACAAGGTTCATTTAAGGACCTGTTTAATTCGGACAACCTGTTACGTACCATGTGCATCTGGATCAGCTACTTCTTTACGCTGATGGTGGTTTACATCATGTTGAGCTGGTTACCCTCATTGTTTATGGAACTTGGCTTTAGCCGTAAGGATGGTTCAACCGCACAGTTCTACTTCATGGTCACGGCGACGATTGGTACAATTATCCTGGGTATGCTGACCGATCGCTGGAAAAAAGCGTATGTGATCCTGTTGATGTACGGCGGTATTCTTGCAGGTCTATTGGCACTAAATGGTGCAAGCTCACTGAACCAGATGTATATGGCAGCAGCATTGGCAGGTGCCTTCGTAATTGGCTGTCAGGGTGTACTTTATGCCTTCGGTAGTATCGTGTATCCAACAGAAGTGCGCGGTACCGGTGTCGGTGTAGCTTCTGCAGTCGGTCGTATTGGTGCCATGCTAGGCCCAGTCATCGCAGGTCAGCTCCTGGTGGCAGGTTTTGGTGCCGCAGGGGTAATTACAGCCGCAATCCCATGTATCATCATCTCTGCACTGTGTATGCTATTCCTGGTGAACCGTACCAAAGTGTAATAGGCCAAGATTTGAAAAAGCCTGCTTTTGCAGGCTTTTTTGTGTTTAAAATTCAAGGAATCAGATCCGCAGTGCGGTTAAAAACAGGCAGAATCAGAATATGCAGTCACAGGGTTTTTAGCAGCCGCTCTAAAAATCCGATAACAATTTGCGCTATGCTTGGACATAAATCGAGATTTCAATGGATGAAAACAGATGCAAAATAATATCGCATTGCTGGTCGTAGATGTACAAAGAGGATTTACCCCAGGGGGTAATCTGGCAGTGGCCAATGCTGACCAGATTATCCCCAATATCAATTTATTGGGGCAGTATTTTCAAAATATTATCCTGACGCAGGACTGGCATCCAGAAAACCATATTTCTTTTGCAGACAATCACCCCGCTAAAGCGGCTTATGACAGCATTCAGCTGGATTATGGCACTCAGGTTTTATGGCCAAAGCATTGTGTGCAGGGGACAGTAGATGCCGAGTTGCATCCGGATTTAAATTTACCGCAAGCGCAACTGATTATCCGCAAGGGTTTTGATTCCCGGATTGACAGTTATTCCGCCTTTATGGAAGCAGATCAGAAAACCACAACCGGTTTGGCCGGCTATCTGCGTGAACGTGGTATTGATACGGTATTTGTGGTTGGGATTGCTACCGATTTCTGTGTGGCTTGGACCGCCATCGATGCCTGCAAACTGGGCTTTAAGACCTATGTCATTGCCGATGCCAGCAAGGGCATTGATCTGAATGGTTCCTTGCAACATGCCTGGCAAGATATGCTGGCGCATGGGGTAAAACGCATCTATACCAAAGATATCGTTCAGCCGGTTTAAAATTTTATCATGATGCGCTTCGGATATTTATTTGATCTTCGGCGCATTTAAATCTTCAGATTTCTGGTATTGAGAGATGCCTGTTTTATCTTGTTATTATTCTCCCTTTGTACCCCTGGATGAACCCCATGTCAGCCTTGCTCCAGTTTAGCCAATTTGTCCAAAAAACCTTTGCTTTATGGGTGCTGCTGTTTTCCGGCATTGCCTTAATGCTGCCCGAGGGCTTTGTCTGGTTACGCGCTTATATTCCATGGATGCTGGGCATCATCATGTTTGGTATGGGCATGACCATGACCGTAGGCGATTTTAAAAGTGTGCTACAAAGTCCGAAAGCTGTCGGGATTGGGGTCGTGGCCCAGTTTGTAGTGATGCCGGGTCTGGCTTTTCTCTTGTGTCAATTGTTCCAGTTGCCGCCGGAAATTGCGATCGGGGTGATACTGGTCGGTTGCTGTCCGGGTGGCACTGCCTCCAATGTCATTACCTATATGGCCAAAGGCAATACTGCTCTGTCTGTGGCCTGTACTTCCGTCTCAACCTTATTGGCTCCGATTCTGACCCCTGCGATTTTTTATCTCTTGGCCAGCCAATGGATCGAGATCAATGCCTTATCCATGCTGGTGTCGATTCTACAAGTGGTGCTATTTCCAATTCTTCTGGGCTTGATTGTACGGGGCCTGCTCAAGCAAAAAGTAAATGCCTATATTCAGGTGATGCCGCTGATTTCTGTGATTGCCATTGTCGCGATTGTGGCAGCGATTATTGCCGGCAGCAAAGCTCAGATTCTGCAATCCGGATTATTGATCTTGGGAGTTGTGGCCTTGCATAATGGTCTCGGTTATTTGCTGGGTTATTGGGCCAGTCGTATCTTTAAGCTGGCGGAAATAGACTGTCGTGCGGTATCGATTGAGGTGGGAATGCAGAATTCGGGTCTGGGTGTGGCTTTGGCTGCGACCCATTTTGCAGCTTCTCCACTTACGGCTTTGCCCAGTGCGATCTTTAGCTTATGGCACAATATTTCAGGGCCAGCTCTGGCCACCTATTGGGCAGCCAAAAGCAGGGCAACGACATTAGAGCCAAAGCAAAATCTGGATACAGACAGCTAGAGTTTTAAAATGCGGCAGTGATTTTAATTGCTGCAAGGCGCTGAATAATAAAACTTGACCAGTAACAGCTTGAAAATTCTGCGCATAAAAAAGCCCGATTTAAAGTCGGGCTTTGTACTGTACAACCTTTATGAGGCTTTGGACTGTTTGGATTTTAAAATCTCGGTTCTAAAAGTCTGTGCCAGTTCAGCCGTTTCTGCATCCATGCCATTCACTACAAAGGCATGACGGGTCAGGACATTGGTTGGATTCGGCATGCTCACCAGCTGGAAATGTTCGCTCACATCTTTCAGCAAGCTATTCGGGACATGTAAGGCACTTTCTTTTGCGACCAAGTGCTGGCTAAGACGCTCAGAGGCCTGCACCGAGCTGAGCTGCATCTCCTCGACTTTAGACGCAATTGCACTACGGGTTTGTAGTACAAAACGTTTTTCTTCACGATAGCGTTTATACAGTACTTCCGAGAGTAACTGGAATACCGCACTGATCATGGTCAGGCAGGCCAAGGCATTTGGCTTGTCTGCCGCAATGCTGATAGTGGCACCTTTTTCATCAAATTTATGCACAGTACTAATATCACTGCCATTCAGTTTGTAGCGCTGCACACAGAGTTCAGTGGCTTTATTCAGGAAAATCTGACACAGGTTGAAATAAGGCACCGATACGGTTTTATTCACGCTATCGAGTAACTGTTTTGGATCATAGAACTGGATATTCAAGCTCAGGCTATCGCTTTCTAGTACAGCTGGCTTATGTTCTTTTTCTTTGGCTTTATTTTTTACTGCCTGCTGGGCTTGGGCAATGGCCAGTGCAGCATTGTGCTTTTCCTGTTCCAGAGCTTGGGTCAGGGTCTGAATCTCGAATTTCAAACGGGATTCGTTGTTAATGCGTGCCAGATATTCGGTTCGGCTAGGACGCGCGATCGCGCGGTATGCCACCCAAATCAAAGCATGAATAATGAAAGAGAACAGAATCGCCAACCATTGCGTCCGCAGAATTTCACCCATACTTGGCTCAATCAGGGTGATTTCAATCAGACCAACTTTTTTCTCGTTTTGCAGTGCATCACGGACAAAAACTTCACCATCACGAGTTTTGGTCAGTCCACCGGTGGCTAAAACCTGACCTTTCGCATCCAGAATTCGAATCGAAGCCACACTCGGGTTGGTCGCATAACGATTTGCCAGCAAAGCCAGGGAAACACGATTGGCCGGTTCCAGCTCGGACAGGCTGTCTGTCACCAGTTGACTGGTGATCAGCTGCCCCTGACTGGTGCGGTTTTCATTCAGTTGGTGAGTGGTTGCCAATACCAGTAAAAAGGTATGCAGAGCAAAACTTACAATCAATAGGCTAGCAAATAGCCCTTGTCTAGGCGCATTCAACGTAAACTTCCAAGGCAATTCTGTTCAATTTCGATTATGATTCTAACAATAGTTGTAGCTCAGACCCGAGTCAATTCATGCGAGAAATCATTCTTATATCATTTTTAGGACCTGACCAGCCTAATCAATTTACACGATTAATGCAGGTTTTGTCCGCCCATTCCCTACAGATTTTAGATGTGGGGCAAGCGGTTATTCATAATCAGTTAACCTTAGGTATTGTTGTAGCGTCTGATGACCAGACGGCGACAGCATTAGCCATGAAGGAAATCCTGATTCTAGCACATGATATCGGGTTAACTGTGCGCTTTAAACCGATCTCTGCGACTGAATATGATCAGTGGGTCAAAGAGGGTGGGCGCACACGTTATATCGTAACGGCATTGGCCCCTGAATTAAATGCCTCTCATTTGCAGGCCGTGACCCAGATTGTCTCGGCTCAGGGTTTTAATATTGAAACCGTAACCCGTCTGTCTGGCCGTCCGGCCCTGGATGGCAGCAGTACCGGTCCGAAACGTGCCTGTATCGAATTTGGTTTAAAAGGACAAATGCTGGATGCCGCAGCCATGCGTGCTGCCTGTTTGCGTTTATCCAGTGAACTGAATGTCGATGTTGCGGTTCAGGAAGACAATGCCTATCGCCGTAACCGCCGTCTGGTCTGCTTTGATATGGACTCGACCCTGATCGAACAGGAAGTGATTGATGAACTGGCGATTGAAGCAGGGGTCGGTGCGCAGGTTGCTGAAATTACTGAACGCGCCATGCAAGGTGAACTTGATTTTCAGGCCAGTTTCCGTGCCCGTGTGGCTTTATTGAAAGGCATGGATGCATCGGTACTGCCGAAAATTGCCGAGCGCCTGACCATTACCGAGGGTGCTGAACGCCTGATTTCGACTTTAAAAGCATTGGGTTACCGTACTGCAATTCTGTCGGGTGGTTTTCAGTACTTTGCCGAATATCTGCAAGGCAAACTGGATATTGATGAAGTACATGCCAATGCGCTTGATGTTCAGGATGGTGTAGTCACGGGTGAAGTCAAAGGTCATATTGTTGATGGCGCGCGTAAAGCTTTATTGCTTGGCGAAATTGCCAAAGAGATGGGAATTTCCCTGGAACAGACCATTGCAGTCGGTGATGGTGCCAATGACTTGCCAATGTTATCGATTGCAGGACTCGGTGTGGCTTTCCGTGCCAAGCCACTGGTGCGTCAAAATGCCACTCAGGCGATTTCCAGTGTGGGACTGGACGGGGTACTGTATCTGCTCGGGGTACACGATAAAGACCTGAATCAGGCATAAACACTCTTTTTGATAGAATAAACGCGACCTCAGGGTCGCGTTTTTTGATTGCCTTTGTACTAAGGTGACCAAGCCAGCAGAGAAGATTGACTATAAAAACATCGATCATCTTAAACGGAAAAATAATTTTTTCAGTCAATAACAGCCCTGATAATTTTGTAATGACACGCCAACATTGACACAGTCATTGATCCACAAAAATGCCAAAAGCAAAAAATGTAATGACAATATAGTATCGCGACAAAGTATGTCGTGAGACCAGATCACAGGACTTTTTTTATGCAAAAAACTCAGCATAATGCAGGCATAGAGATACAAATCAACAGATTCCATTTTATTGATTGAACGAAATTCAATAGATAGAACCGTTGCAATATCAAACAGGCAAACTATCTATTTGGATGGAGGGGTTTATATGGTAACAGCGAATTTAGCAACGATCGTGGGCTTCAGTTTAGTCGCTGCAGCTGTAGTTGCTGTGTTCTTCTCGCCTTATCGTCGCTGGTTGAGTTTTATGGCAGCCGGGATGTTGGTCTGGGGCTTGATTGAGATGATTCGTGTAGGCACACAAGCCTGGTTTGATCTGCCAATGACCTATAGTTATCTGAGTGCATTGACAGCAGTCATGATGGTGGTCACTTTCTTATTATTGCGTGAAGACCGTCGTGCAGAGCGTGCCTTGGCAAAACGCCGTTGTATCGAACATACGCCAGTCTATGAAGATGACCAGCAGCAGCTTTCGAGCCGTTAAGTCTACAAATCGCAAAGAAAAAATGCACCCACGGGTGCATTTTTTAGCTTAGAAATATGATACAAACTGCTTAATCAACCTAGCCAAGAATTATGCTAGGATATTTGTCAATTTTCGTACAATTAGAATAGGCATCCTCCATGAAACTGTCGTCCATTCCTGTGTTAAAACTTCCTCTTATTGATATGAGTACCGATCCACTGGACTTGTTGGTCGCGGGTCTGGCTTTACGTATGAAGCAATTGGCACGTACCAGCCCAAAATTTATTGAACTGGTACATGAGCGTCAATTCCGGATCCAGATTGGCACAGATGAAGGTATGGCACGTCAGATCATTGTCAATAATGGCCAGATTGAGACGGTTTCAGGTGATGCAGAGAAAGCAGATTTTGTATTGCAGTTTGCTGATAGTGAACAGGGTGTAAAGACCTTGGTCAAAGGTGACCCGACAGCATTCATGACCGGTATGCAAAATGGCACCATCAAAATGGAAGGTGACTTTGGCCTGCTGGTCTGGTTTAACCAGGTGGCGAAGATGATTCCACCCAAATTGCCCAAACCGGTCAAAGAAAAAATTAAATTTGCCCGGGCGTTTATTAAAGAAAAAACGGGTAAATAAAACTCTGCTCCTGACTTCCTCTCCTTTTTCAAGGAGGGCTGAGGGCAGGATTCAGCCAGTTTCAATCTGGGTAATGCCAGTCAGTTAGGGAGTTTAGATCTAAGCTCCTTAATTTTTTAAATCTTTTGCAGAAACAATTATTTTCTAATCTTGCGGTACAATACACCTGATGCCCCAGACCGTTGGGGATGAGGTTTCCAGCTACCCCATATCATTATGAATAACAATAATAAAAAACCAGACAGTTTCCTGCCTGATCTCGATTACTGAATCTGAGGGCTTTTTAATGTGGAAAATAATGTCGCTATTCAACTTCTAAATTAAACGTCACCGGCCCATCATTGATCAAATGTACTTTCATATCCGCTGCAAAAATACCAGTTTGTACATGTTTAAATTGTGACTTTGCATAGTCAACCAGTTGCTCATACAGCTCTTTTGCAGCAGCAGGTGGCATGGCAGGGCCAAAATCTGGACGTAAACCTTTTTGGGTTTGCGCCATTAGGGTAAATTGCGAAACCAGCAGTAAACTGCCTCCGGCCTGACCGACATTCCAGCCCATTTTGCCTTGTTCATCATCAAAGAATCGGTATTTCAATATCTTATCAATCAGCTTTTTACCTTTTTCCAGATTGTCGTCCTTGCCCAGACCCAGAAAAACCAGAATTCCTTTATTTATTTCGCCAGTGGTTTCACCCTCGACCACGACTTTAGCTTCTAAAACTCTTTGTAATAAGGCACGCATTTTACATATTGACTGATAACGATAGATGGGCGTGATTGTAGCAAGAATAAAACCTGAAGCAGTATCAGATGCTAATTTTTATGAGTTTTAAATATTTGAAAATCAATTGATTAATTTTTATAAATTCATTAAAACGATTGAAGTGATAAAAATAATCTGTTTTAACAATTTTTAGTTTTTATATATCTTAGCACCTGCAGGAAAGGTAATAAATTGAGAGATTTAGAAATGTTTAAGCGTTCATTACTGGTTGCAATGCTTGCAACTGTCACAGCCACACAAGCTGCTCCTCTAACTAAAGACAATGGTGCGCCAGTCGGTGATAACCAGAACTCAATCACAGCAGGCCCAAATGGTTCAGTCTTGCTTCAAGACGTTCAATTGGTACAAAAACTACAACGTTTTGGTCGTGAGCGTATTCCGGAGCGTGTGGTACATGCGCGTGGTACAGGGGCTTATGGTGAATTCGTTGCAACTAAAGACCTGTCTGACTTAACAATTGCTTCTCTATTCAAGACCGGTACTAAAACTCCAGTTTTTGTACGTATGTCTACGGTAATTCATGGTAAAGGTTCACCGGAAACCCTGCGTGACCCGCACGGTTTCGCGATCAAGTTCTATACTCAAGAAGGGAATTGGGATCTGGTCGGTAACCAGACACCGGTATTCTTCATCCGTGATGCGATCAAATTCCCGGACTTCATTCATGCAATGAAGCCAAGCCCGGTGACAAACGTACAAGATGCCAACCGTGTATTTGACTTCCTGTCGAGCCAGCCATGGGCTACCAACATGCTGACTTATGTGTACGGCAAACAAGGTGTGCCCACCAGCTACCGCGAACAGGACGGTTTCGGTGTACATGCTTACAAGCTATATAACGACAAGGGCGAATACAAATATGTGAAATTCAACTTCCGCTCGCAACAAGGCGTGAAGGGTTTGAATGTGAAAGAAGCTGCCGTGCAACAGGGCAAAGACTTCAATCACTTGACCAATGATCTTTATAACAACATTTATGCCGGCAACTTCCCGAAATGGGATCTGCATATCCAGGTACTGGATCCAAAAGATCTCGGCAAGTTTGATTTTGATCCACTTGATCCCACCAAGATCTGGCCAACTGACTTAGTTCCAGAAGTGAAAGTGGGGACATTGACCCTGAACCGCATGCCAAAGAACTTCTTCAATGAGACTGAACAGTCGGCATTTGCACCAGGTAATCTAGTTCCGGGTATTGAGCCATCGGAAGACCGTCTGCTACAAGGCCGTATCTTCTCTTACTCAGATACGCAAATGTACCGTCTGGGTGTGAATCACCAGCAAATTCCGGTGAACCGTCCAGTGGTTGCTGTAAATAACAACAACCAGGAAGGTTATATGAACGTGTCTGAGCGTGACTCGGATGTGAACTATGAGCCAAGCCGCAAAGAGCCAAAAGCTGCAACTGCAAAAGCACGTGCGGTACAAACACCATTATCGGGTCATGTACAGCAAATCGGTGTGAAAGAGCAGAACTTCAAGCAGGCAGGTGAGCTGTACCGCTCGTATACTGCCAAAGAGAAAGATGACCTGATTATGAACCTGGCTGCGGATTTAGGTGCAGTAAAAGATTCAGAAACCAAGCACATCATGTTGTCTTATTTCTACAAGGCAGATGCCGACTACGGTACACGTATGACCAAAGCGGTGAAGGGCAACATCGCAACGGTCAAAGCCAAAGCAGCACAACTCAAAGACTGATTTCGATTGGTCGATCAGGATTGGTGACTAGGGTTTAAGAATTCACCTCCGCAAAGTCCTGTAGAACTCCAAACCTTTCCTGCACCCTAGGGGGAGTTCTACAGGCACTCCGTTTTACTCATCTTATCTAATCTGAATAGAATCATTTTCGATTCATGTCTCTATTTGATTTCTGTTGGAGTTCATCATGAAAGCTATGCAGCATGCAGTTTTAGCCAGTATTCTCGCGATAGGTTCCATGTTCGCAAACGTGGCCACCGCCAAGGAGATCTCCTCCCCCGCTAAAACTGTGGAAAATGTTCAGATGAGCTCACAACAGGAATTAGTTGCATTGTTTTTTGCCGCAGCCAAAACCGGCAATCACGAAGTGATTCATGAATTTCTAAAGTATGGTTTTCCGGTTGATGTACGCAATAGTGCCGGTTTTACCCCACTGATGATGGCGACCTATTATGGTCATCAAACTATTGTGACGACCTTGCTCAATCATGGTGCTGATCGCTGCGCCCGCGACAATAAAGGCAATACCGCATTGATGGGGGCACTGTTTAAAATGGAACTTGCGATTGCCAAACAGCTGCGTCAGGTCGACTGTGATGCCCAAGCCAAGCAGACCGGGCAAAAGACCACAGCCGAATTTGCCAAGGTGATTGGTCAGGAAAAACAGCTGCAGAAAATTATTCAAGAACAGGGGAAAACCCCAGGCCAGTTGCCGAAATAAAACCCCTTATACTCTGATACTTTTGTCGCGAATTCAGCTAGCTGTACGTAAATCCTGCAATATTGCATAAAATTTTATGCTTTAATGTTGAGATAAGCACAGCGATATTTCCTTAGTTATGGCTCCAATTATCCGTTCCCTGTTAGATACTGACTTGTACAAATTCACCATGTTACAAGTGGTATTACACAAGTTTCCGCAAACGCATAGTGTCTACCATTTTCGTTGTCGTAATCTGGAAGATACAGTCTATCCACTGACGGATATTCTGGATGATCTCAATCATCAACTTGATCTGTTGTGTCAGCTCAACTTTAAAGAAGACGAGTTGCAATATTTAAGAAGTCTGCGTTTTATCAAGAGCGATTTCGTCGATTATCTGGAACTGTTTCAACTGAAACGCCGTTTTATTCAGGCCAGTATCGATAGCGAAGGTCGTTTAGACATTAAAGTTGAAGGCCCGATGGTTCAGGCGATGATGTTTGAAATCTTCGTACTGGCAATTGTCAATGAACTGTATTTTAGCCGGATCCGTAGTCCTGAAGTGCTGGCTGAAGGTGAGCGCCGTTTACAGGCGAAAATACAATTATTAAAAGAATACGATGCATCGCAACATCCACATGATCCGCCATTTTTAGTGTCGGATTTTGGGACACGTCGCCGTTATAGTTTCGAATGGCAAAAGCATGTGGTAGAAGAATTCAACAAGGCTGCACCACATGTCTTCCGTGGTACCAGTAATGTGTTATTGGCGAAAGAATTGGGAATTACCCCGATTGGCACCATGGCGCATGAATTCCTGCAAGCATTTCAGGCGCTTGACGTGCGTCTGCGTAATTTCCAGAAATCTGCGCTGGAAACCTGGGTACAGGAATATCGTGGTGATTTAGGTATTGCCCTGACTGATGTGGTCGGTATGGATGCTTTCCTGCGTGATTTTGACCTGTATTTTGCCAAACTGTTTGACGGCCTGCGTCATGACAGTGGTGATCCCTATGTTTGGGGTGACAAGGCCTATGCACATTATAAAAAACTGAAAATTGACAGCAAAACCAAAATGCTGACTTTCAGTGATGGTCTGAATCTGGAAAAAGCCTGGAAACTGCATCAATACTTTAAAGACCGTTTTCAGGTCAGTTTCGGGATTGGCACCAACCTGACCAACGACATGGGCCAAACCCCCTTAAATATCGTATTGAAACTGGTGGAATGTAACCGTCAGTCGGTGGCAAAAATTTCGGACAGTCCAGGCAAAACCATGACTGATAATGATACTTTCCTGGCTTATTTGCGTCAGGTTTTCGAGATCACTGAACCTGCTTAAGCACATTTTAGACATGAGTAATTTTAAAAACCGCTTCGCTACAGGGGCGGTTTTTTTATACAAGATGGCTTTTTAGCATGACTTATCTAAAATCCTGCTAATCATCTTAAAGGAAACCGCATAAGTGTAAAAATGAGCTGTGCTAAGATCAAAACAATTTGACCCATCATAGCCATGATAACGATGACAGCTTCAGCTTTTAATTTTGGTCTGCTGATCGAGGCAGAAGATTTAGTTCCCTATTTGGGCCATGAAAAACTTCGTATTGTCGACCTCAGCCGGGCTTCTGTGTATGAGCAGTTGCATATTCCACATGCCCTGCATTTACAACCCAAGCTGCTGGTTCGTCAGGAAGAGCATACGATGGGGCTATTGCCGGATGTAGAAGGCTTGCAGGCCCTCATTGCTTATCTGAATATTTCGCCTGAGCATCATGTGGTGGCCTATGATGATGAGGGCGGGGCGTGGGCCGGGCGTTTACTCTGGAATCTGCATTGTCTGGGTTTTGAAAATACCAGTCTATTGAATGGCGGGATTCATGCCTGGCTAGGTGCAGGTTTGCCAACCTCGTCCGATCAGGAAATATTTAGCCCGGTGAGTCATTTAGTTCCTGTCAATCTCGAGCAAAAATCAGAGTTTCAGATTGACTATGATGAATTACACCAGCTCATTGAAAATGAACAAGTTCAACTGTGGGATTGCCGCACTGAAGATGAATATACTGGCCTGCGTCTGGCAGCGCGCCGCGGCGGTCATATTCCGGGAGCACGTCATTTTGAATGGAGTACTGCACTTAACCGGCAAAATCATTTAAAATTGCAGCCTTTACCACGTACTCAGCAGCGTCTGGAACAACTGGGCTTTGATTTGACTCAGCCGGTTGTGGTGTACTGCCAGTCCCATCATCGCTCAGGTTTGGCCTATATTCTGGGCCGTTTACTGGGCTGGAAAATTCGAGCCTATGATGGTGCGTGGAGTGAATGGGGCAATCGCCTCAATAGTCCAATCGCTACAGGGGAGGTGCCATCTTGAGCATCACATCACGTTTAAAACAACAGTTTTTTATTAAAGCTCAACGATTAGTACCGCAACATCGCCTGTCTCGTGTGGTCGGCAAAATTGCTGCCAGCGAAAACCCGATTATCAAAACGGCTGTAATTACTGCCTTTAAGGCACAGTACGGCATTGATATGTCGATTGCTGAACAGGCCAATGCCTTGAAATTCAAATCATTTAATGAATTCTTTACCCGTGCCCTGAAACAAGGGATTCGTGCAGTTGATCCAGATGCCAGCAGCATTGTTTCACCTGCGGATGGGGCGATTTCCCAGCTGGGTAAAATTGAAAATGGCGATGTGTTTCAGGCCAAAGGTCAAAAATTTACTGTAGAAGCGCTGATTGCTGACCCGCAACTGGCTGAACCCTTCAAAAATGGCGAGTTTGCGACAGTATATTTGTCACCACGTGATTATCACCGTGTGCATATGCCATTTGCAGGGACTTTGACTGAAACTTTGTATGTACCGGGCGAGCTGTTCTCGGTCAATCAGGTCACAGCAGAAAACATTCCGGGTCTGTTTGCCCGCAATGAACGCATGGTCTGCCTGTTTGATACTGAAATTGGCCGTATGGCCGTGGTCTTGGTTGGTGCAATGATTGTCGCTGGTATTGAAACGGTGGCTACTGGCAAGGTTAAACCTTCTGGTCGGATCGAGTTAAACCAGCATGATCTGTTCCTGGAAAAAGGTGCGGAACTGGGCCGGTTCTACCTCGGTTCAACTGCAGTGATTTTATTTGAAGAAAATAAAATGCAGTGGGATGCCGCTTTCAAGGCCAATTCTTTGGTGAATATGGGTGAAGCATTGGGGCATACGGTTTAAAGATTTTAGCCTCTTGTATCCTCCCCCTTTTTCAAAGGGGGATCGAGGGGGATTAATCCTGAATGATATAAATCCTCCCTTGCGGAGCAATGCTCTTCACCCTTTTCCAAAGGGGGAAGGATACAAAAAAAGCGCCATCAGGCGCTTTTTTTATTTAAATCTTTAGCGCTTCACCACAATCGAATCAATGCCACTGTGTTGCAAGGTCTGCTGGGCAATCAGTGCCGCATCAGCCGAGTCATAAGGGCCTGAGACCACGCGATACCAGACTTTGCCATTTTCTACGCTTCTGACCACATCAGCAGACAGGCCATTCAGAATAATTTCCGCACGGCGGGCATCGGCCTGATCCGGATCATCAAAGCTGCGTACTTGTAGAATATAGCTGACCGGAGCTGTAACCGGTGCTTCGCTGACTTCCAAGCCAGGTTCGGTGCTTGCTGCAGCTTCAGGAACTTCAGGTCGAGGTGCTTCTACAATCACCACAGTATCCTGTCTTTTAGCTTCAGGTACCGCCTGTTCAGGAATCGGAGTTACTTGTTGTTGTGGCAACAAATCGTAAAAACGGTAATCCTTATTGGTGTCTTCTTCCTGGACAGATGCTGCAGTCGTTTGAGTTTTAGGCTTAACCGGTTCCCATGGCTTCCACAACATCAGTGCCATTAAAAAACTCAACACGATTAAAATGATCACGAGTGTGCCGAGCCAGGTCGGAATCAGTGGCTTTTTAGGCTTATTCGGTCTTTCAGATACACCGCGTTGCGTTTTTCCAAACACTTGGGATTTCCTCTATATCGGGTTGCCTCATAGAAAAGGCATAACAGTGGTTATGCCTGACTATTATTTCATCCTATGTGATTAAGATCCAAATGTCATTATTTAGATCAAACTGCACACCAGATTTATACTTGAACTATTTTTTCAAATAGCTGGCAGAATCTAGCCAGGTATTTTCTGAACAGCTAAAACAACAGTTTTCGTTGTGGCTTCGAGTAGAGCTTTTGTCTTGCGAGCATGCAAAACAATCTATACATGCTTACTCAAGCGAAGCTTTCGCCTTGCGAGCATGCAAAGCGGTGCTTTGCTTACATGCTCTCAGGCGCAGACACACCTAAAAGTTCTAAGCCATTACGCAATACCTGACGTACGTTCACTGATAACAGTAAACGCGCCTGAGTCAGTTCAGCATCATCACCGAGTACTTTATTGTCGTTGTACCAGCCGTGGAACAAGGCTGCCAGCTCTTTCAGGTAGTTGCCGATTTGATGTGGCTCATGGCTGTTTGCAGCACGCACCAGAATTTCTGGATAGGCAGCCAGTTTAGCCAGAACTTCAGTTTCAGCATCCAGCTCGAGTCGGGCCGCCAGAGTACGCGCTGCCGCAGCGTCAAAATTCACGCCTGTAGAGGCCGCTTTTTCTAACATACGGCAGATTCGGGCATGCGCATACTGGATGTAATATACAGCGTTGTCTTTGCTTTGCGACACCGCTAAGTCTAGATCGAAATCGATGTGTTGTTCAGATTTACGCATCACATAGTAGAAACGTGCAGCATCGTTGCCGACTTCTTTACGCAGATCACGCAAGGTCACGAACTGACCTGAACGAGATGACATTTGTACCATCTCGCCACCGCGCCACAGGCTGACAAACTGAACCAGAAGCACTGTTAATTTCTTCGAGTCATAGCCCATCGCATCAATCGCTGCTTTTACACGTGCGATATAACCGTGGTGGTCTGAACCCCAGATATCAATAATATCGGTATAGCCACGTTGTAATTTATTCAGGTGATAGGCAATGTCAGAGGCAAAGTAGGTAGTCTGGCCGTTACGGCGTTTCACCACACGGTCTTTTTCATCACCAAATTCAGTCGACTTGAACCAGATATTGCCATCTTTTTCGTACAGGAAACCGCGCTGATCTAGGGTCTGTAAGGCTTCTTCAATTTTTTCGGTTAATGATTCTTCGCTGAACCATTGATTGAAAGTGACACCAAACTCGCCCAGGTCATCTTTAATATCGTCCAGAATCGCTTTGAGTGCTGCCTGTAGGAAGACACGATAGCCTGTACCAATCAAGGCCTGAGAATTAAAGATCAAACCATCAATGTGCTTTTCTTTGTCGCCAGACACCACCACTTTGTTGCCATCTGCATCCAGTTCAGCAGCGAATTGCACATCTTCCGGTACATCTTTATACACATCCGCAACCGGGCGGACATAAGCATCGCCATCCTGGTCAATAATGCTTTGCGCGATTTCTTTGACATAGTCGCCTTGGTAAGCATTTTTCGGGAAGACCAGTTCCTGACCATTTAACTCTAAATAACGCAGGTAAGTTGAAGTGGCCAAAATGTCCATTTGACGGCCAGCATCATTGACATAGTATTCGCGATCTACTTTGGCACCAGTCGCCTCTAAAAGATTGGCAACGGTCATGCCATACGCGGCACCACGACCATGACCCACGTGCAGGCTAGAGGTCGGATTGGCAGAGACAAATTCAACCTGAATGCGTTTGTCCGCATTGACCTGGGTGCGACCATAAGCATCTTGCTGTGCTTGAATTTGATCGAGTACCACAAAGCGCTGGTCTGCATTGAGGAAGAAGTTAATAAAACCAGGACCTGCGATTTCCGCTTTGCTGATATCTGCCACTTCAGGAAGAACAGCAAGCATTTTTTCTGCTAAATCACGCGGCTTCATACCCGCAGCTTTAGAGGCAATCATCGCGATATTTGAGGCGAAATCACCGTGTGTTCGGTCTTTGGTACGCGTCAAACTACTGCTGTTTTTCCAGTCAGATGGGAGGACACCTTCAGCTTGAAGGGATTGCACTGCATGTTCTAGAGCTGCTTGGATTGCCGTGTTCATAATCAGTCGAAAATAAATGTCGCAGAAAAACAGCAAATATAGCAAATTTCATGCTCTTTAGGTAAAAGCATTTCTAGGGAATAAAAATTATACGATCACTCCACAGATTTTTTACAATCTGGTCTTTGGGAGAATGTGATCAATCGGGTGAAAATAACATCAATTTTAATAAAAATGCACCTTCAGAAGTATAAAATTTGGCTTATATTAGTGATCTTAAAATATAGAAAAAGAGCAGTCCGTGGATTCGCAACAACATCCGACCATTATTGGCAATATTCCTAAACTTCCGGCGAAATGGGCACTGATTATTGTGCCGTTTATCTTGTCTGGTCTGATGAGTGGCATCATTTCCATGATCAATATGCTGCGCAATTTAGGCTGGATTGATGGATTTATGGCACTCTGGTTTCATAACTGGATGATTTCCTGGGCGATTGCTTTTCCGATTGTGGTGACCTTATTGCCGTTCGTGCGCAAATTCACTGGGCTATTGGTCGATATGTCCGGATCTCAGCCACCCAAATGATCATTTTTTAAATTTGATCTGGCTAGAGTCAATTCTTGGGCATTTTAAAAGTCGGGCTCTATGGGGCGAATAGTGTCATCTTTAAATTAAATGCTCTACCGCCGCCCGGATGATCCCGAGCACCAGACCGATACAGGCACCCACCACGACCCCATTGACCCGGATCATATGCAGGTCGCCGCCAACTTCATTTTCAATCTTGTCAATCATCTCGCTCGAATCCCATTCGTGAATGCGCTCGCTAATGAAACGAATCACTTTTTCACTGTACTGATCACTCAGATCCACCGCGATCCCGCTAAGACGTTTATTCAGCAGCTCACGTACCGAAGCATTCGAGATAATATTTTCTCCGACCTGCTGAATCGCAATTCTGAGATTCTCGGCAATACCGGAATCCGGTTTTTGCAAATCCTCTTTAATGGCATCACATAAAATCACCACGGCACCACTGATAAAATTCAGCACCTGCGGGCTATCGAGCAAGGCATCCTTGGTTTCATTCAGACGCTGGCTGGCTTCACTGTGGTTGTCGGCCAGTTGCAACATCCAGTGATGTCCAGTTTCCTCAATTTTAAGCCGCCAAGGATGATCCGGGTCGGCCAGCATCGCTTCAACCCTCTGAATGACAGAATCAATACTGCGTTGCTGTACATCAATTCCAATCCAGCTCGCGCCTTTGGCCAGTTTCCAGACTCCCATTTCCTTGAACAGGTTGCGGGTCAGTTCCCGGGTTTCTTCAGGATGTGAGCTCATCCAGGCATGTACCACGTCTAGGCCGCGTTGCAGTACATCCTGATGAAAATCATTTTCGAGTACGGCGCGCAGCATCTCGCTGGCCAGGGTATTGATCTGGGTGTTCTTGACCCATTGCACGCTATTATTCTGGATAAATCCGGCAATCTGTTCCTGCCCGACAAATTCGAAAACTTTAGGCACGGTTTGCTGGATCACCTGGGTGACCTGGGCATTATTCTGCGGATTCGCCAGCCAGCACCCCGCGGCCAGACTCAGGTCGGTACTGGCCAGACTGCGCTGTACAATTTGCGGAGAGAGAAAATTTTCCTGCACAAAACGGCCCATTGACTCTGCAATACGGGCCTTGTTGCGGGGAATGATTTCGGTATGGTCACGTAAAAATTTCGGGATCGGCAAGCGGCCAAAAGGATTACGGAACAGTACGGTAATCGCATACCAGTCAGCCAGACCACCGACCACACCGGCTTCTGCAGAGAGCATCAGGATATGAATCAGCCAGACATATTCGGGCAGCAGCTTGGCAGCAAGCATGAGTGCCAACCAGATCAGTACCGCGACCACTAGCGCGATGGTCGCAAAACGTTTACTGCGTTGTAAGCTCGGTGAGATAGGCTCTGTCTGCATAGATCATCCTGTCAAGAGGGATTGGCCGGTTGCGGTTGCAGCACTGCGCCGGATGGACTTAGACCATATTTAGCCCCAAGTGACTGTAAAATCAAGCGCGCATCAAAAGCATCACTAGGTGCCTGACCAGCTTTGAAGCATTCAATGGTATAGGCCACCTGAGCAGGATCCAGGGTGACAGTATAAGGACGGTCATAGAACGGGTCTGGCCAGAACCCCGGATAGCGACGGTAATAACCATATGGATAATAGCTCGGTGCCGGATAGACGATCGCCTGACGTGGCGGTTGCTGGGTACGATTACTTGGATCATTCAGCACTCTAAAGAACTGAAAGCCATTTTGCACAGTGGTCTGCGCGGCTTTGAGCAGGGTAATTTCCTCAGCCGTGCCAAAGCTCATATTGGGCCGGGCCTGAAACCCAATCCGATAGGTGTTGCTGTTGAGGGGCGTGGTACTGTAGCGGCCCAACTGATCAAAGCTTAAAGGCTTTGAGGGTGTCGTTGCACAGCCACTCAGACCCAGTACCGCAATGAGAGCCAGCCCGCAGAGGGTATATTTCATGTTCGATCTCCTGATGCAATGATCCAGTCCAGATAGCGGAGCTTAAAAACTCTTAAAAACTACTGTCTGGCTGGGTCAGGAAAGTTAATTCTTCCGCTGTCGATTCCCGGCCTAAAAGCTGGTTTCGATGCGGATAACGTCCGAAACGGTCAATAATCACTTTATGTCTTAGCTCATAGTCCAACACAGTTGGATTATCCAGCGCTTCAAACAGTTGCAATGCCACTTCATGGATACGTGCTGACTCACTGTGCATAAAGGGCATGTATAAAAAACGGCGGTAGACTGGATCAAGCGCTTGATCGAGTTTTAGCTGGATCATTTCCTGCGCCAGGACCAAAGCCATACCATCTTGAGCAAAAGCACGTGGATCATTGCGATATAAATTACGGGATAACTGATCCAGGATAATGATTTCGGCCACCCGGCCTGCTGGCGCTTCTCGCCAGGTCCATAATTCGCCTTGTGCAGCCTGCCGATGCAAGACGCTAAACTTTTCAGCCAGTAAGGCATCAAAGGCTGCGCTTTTAACAAACCAGTTCGGTTCTGCGGCCGGGGAAAACCAGAAGTCTAAAAAATCTTGATAATTCATATGCTTTATTGTTTGCCTCTGCTCATTTAATTATAAAATCACAAATTTCACATGTCTTATAGGGGAAGTTTGTGTTAAAAAATTGCCAAATTAAAAATCAATAGTTTGCCTGAAAACTAGACAGCCTATCATGTGCCGGCCAGAAATCACGTTATACTGATTAAACTGATGATTTTAATTTAATAGTTTAGCCCCTTTAAGCGAGATTGTAATGAGTCAACCTGAACCGACTTCCCCAAATGTGTTACCGACCTGGGTAGAGTCGTCACTCATCAAAGGCATGCTGCGTGGTATTGAGCGTGAAAGCTTACGTATGCAGAGTGATGGTTTCCTGTCACAGGCAGGGCATCCGCGTGCCTTGGGTTCAGCCTTGACTCATCCACATATCACCACAGACTATTCTGAAGCCTTAATGGAGTTCATTACGCCGCCGCAGGACACGATCAAAAAAGCCTTGGACTATCTCACTGATATTCACGCGATTGTGCATCGTCATCTGGAAAATGAGGAAAAACTCTGGCCGATGTCGATGCCCTGCATGCTGGATAGCCGCGATGAAAGTATTCCGTTGGCGCAGTATGGCAGCTCGAATATCGGCTTATTTAAAACCTTGTATCGTCATGGCTTGGGGGTGCGTTATGGTCGCCGTATGCAGACGATTTCAGGGGTGCATTATAACCTGTCTTTCCCGGATCATCTGTTCGAAGCCTTACAGCAGCAGGAGCAGGATGAAGCACTCAAGGACTTAAGCCTGCAGGATTATCGCAGTCACCGCTATATGGGGCTGATCCGTAACTTTATTCGTCTGACCCCACTGGTGATGTTCCTGGTCGGTGCCAGTCCGGCAGTCTGCCAGTGCTTTATGACCGGTCGTGATCATCATCTATTGCCCTTGGTAAAAGGCACCCTGTATACCCCTTATGCGACAGCATTGCGTATGGGACGATTTGGCTACCAGAACTCAGCCCAGAAACAGCTCGGCATTCACTATAATAACTTGCAAGACTATCTAGAAGGACTGCAAAAAGCAGTCAAAACGCCGTATAAACCCTTTAGTCGTCTTGGACTGAATGCAGCAGATGGCCAGCCGACTCAGATCAATGATCATGTGCTGCAAATCGAAAATGAATATTATAGTCTGGTACGTCCGAAGCAGGTGCCACAAGAGGGTGAAACCCCATCTCAAGCCCTGGAAAATCGCGGGATTGCCTATGTCGAGCTGCGGGCAGTCGATGTCAATCCATATAGCCCGATTGGCATCAATGAAGACACCGCCGGCTTCCTGGAAGTGGTGGCCTTGTATTGTTTATTGCAGGACAGTCCAGCACTTTTCGGTGAGGAGCAGGAGATCATTGAGCAGAATCAGACCGAAGTGGTAAATCGTGGCCGTGCGCCGAATGCTGCAATTCTGGCAGATGGTCAATGCTATCCGATTGAAGACTGGTGTGCCATACATCTGCAACGCATGCAGCCTCTGGCCGAGCTGCTCAATCAGACCTATGCAACCGACCTGTATAGCAATGCCATGAAGATGATGCAGATCCGGGTCGATGAAGTTGATGCAACTTTATCTGCCCTGGTGGTGGGCGATACACGCACTCAAGGCAGTATGTGGCACTTTGGCCAGCATCTGGCTCAGCAACATAGCAGTGTTTATGAAGCACACCAGCTTAGCCCGGAAACACTGGCTTATTTTGAAGAAATGTCACAAAAGTCATTGCAGCAACAACAGCAACTCGAGCAAGATAGCAGCGTCAGTTTTGCTGATTATTTAGCTCAATATCGATAAAAAGTAAGAGGATTCACCATGCAATGGGGTTATCGCTTCGTGAGTGGTATGTTATTTTTGGCTGCTGTCATTGGAATGGCATTTGCTTTATATCTTGAGTATGTACAGGGCCTGGCGCCTTGTCCACTCTGTGTGTTTCAGCGTGTGGGATTAATTGGACTGGGGATCATCTCACTCATCGCATGTCTGCATAACCCTAAATCCAATATCATGAAGCGGCTCTATGCCTTGCTAGGTTCGCTGAGTATTTTATGGTCTGTGGGCGTTGCTGCCCGGCATGTCTGGTTACAGAATCTGCCACCGGATCAGGTGCCGAGCTGTGGTCCTGGCCTGGAATACTGGCTGGAAACCTTGCCAATGCAGTCGGTATTGCAACAGGTACTCAATGGTTCTGGCGAGTGTGCCACCATTGACTGGACTTTCTTGGGGCAATCTTTGCCGGTCTGGTCTCTGATCTTCTTTAGTATTTTATTGCTGGTCAGTCTATGGCAACTGCTGCGCAAATATAAAACTGCACCGGTTAAACGGCTCAGAGATAAATATTAATAAGTTCGCATTAACAAGCCCTCAATTGAGGGCTTGTTAATGCGCTGAAAGTTAAGTCAGGGCAATACCTTCCAGACTTTCCAGATCAATTGTATATTCACGAATTTGATCAAAGGCTTCATCTTCTACACTTGGATAGAACCAGCGTGCCACCTGTTCGGCGACCAGCGGATGATATTGAATCTCGAAATGGTTCAAGCCATAGAAAATAGCCTTGTGGGCATCCGGAACTTTGAGCTGGAAACGCGGATTGGGATGCTCGCCCAAAGCGCTTTTGATACTGACCAGATAGTCGCCAATCACGTGCAGGGTCTTGTTTTTGCGGTTTTCAAATTCGATCGTACCCGCAACCAGATAGGTGTCGATATGCGACGGGATCGGGGCAGGTTTACGGTTGTCATCCATAAAGCCGATCCGAAGCGCATTATGCTCCCAGTCATCATCACGGACGCTGCCATGGCGTAAATCCAGAATCCCATTACTGCGAATATTGACCAGATGACCAATCAGCCGGATCAGCGGGAAATGTCCAAGTTTGTCCTGCAAGCTAAACCCAAAACGTTCCAGTACAGCACCATGATGTGGTGAGCCGAGACAGACCAGATTCTCCACCATATTGATCCAGCCATACATATTCTGCTTGCCATAAAACAGCGCACTACGAGAGACTAGACCCCCCATGCTATGCCCGATCAGGTCAATACTGGTAATTCTCGGATTGCGAGCGACCAGATCCTGCAAGGTATTGGCCAGACTGCGGCCATTGGCTGAAATTCGCCGACCGGTATTGTAATTCAGATACAGCATGGTATTGCGGTCGCGCTGGGCCAGTAATTTTTCTCCAATCCCTTCATATTTGCGATTTGACCAGTCTAAATGGTTCATGCATAAGCCATGTACAAACAGGGTAATCCGTCCGCTCAGCTCACCATTTTGCAATGAGCCATAATGATCATAGATCACCATGGGCAAGGCCAAAGGGTTTTGATATTTCAGCAGATAATCCCCAATAATGCCATTTAAGGCACTGACCAGAAAATGCAAGGAAGGCGTCAGCGGCTTATTATGCAGTTTGGGAAAACGTTCAATAATCTGGCGTAGACCGGGTGCAATCAGGGTATTGCCATAATGAAACAGCATGTCATAGGACATTTGATAGAGCCGGGCAATCGACGGAATATTCTGAATTTTTTGTGAATTATTCTCACTTAAACCAAAAATACTCATTAAAATTTCACGCTGAATACTCTTGATCAGTTCCTGAATAACGTCGTTAAAGCGCGTCGTCACCAGCTGCGCCAGACCTTCCAGTACATCGGCCTGACTCGGTGGGGTTCGGTCCCAGCGACAATAGGTTTCATGTAACGGTGTCAAACTTGGCATCTGATGCTGTCCTTTCAATGAGCCGCATGATTTGTCATCTTTCTTTTTAAAGAACTTCGCGGTATAAATTCTTTTTCTTGTCGAGTTTCCAGATATTGAGGCCTTCATTCTAAAATAGCGAGAATTACAGAATACTTCTGGCTTTTTTGTCAGACAATTTAAGTAATTAACGGGTCTGATATTGTAGTGTACTTCACATTTTTTAAATTAAATTTTGATGATGAATGGGTTTTTTGTTGGTAGTTCATGAATATTATTTATTTGCATGGCTTTAAAAGTAATGCCTACTCGATCAAGGGGACATTGCTGCAACACTACTGTGCAAAATACCCCGGGGTTCAGGTGCATTTGCCTGATTTAAATATGTCGCCACTGGCTGCGATTCAGCAGCTTTCCGAGCAGATTCAGTCAATGCAAGATGTGGCGCTGGTGGGCAGCAGTCTTGGCGGATTCTATGCGACATATCTGGTCGCACAGCATGCTGTGCCTGCTGTACTGATTAATCCGGCAATGCGACCATGGCAACTGTTTCGTGAACTGTTTGACGAGCAACTGCCTTTGCAGGTGCATCCGAACTGGTGTCTGGATGATGCAGATCTGCTGCAACTGCAACAATTGGCCCTGCCAGTTGCACAAGATGCAGACAAAATGCTGGTTCTGCTGCAACAAGGCGATGAAGTTTTGGATTATCGTGAAGCACATCGTTATTATAGTGCTGCGCGTCCCCCTGCAATGCTGATGACCGAAGCAAATGGCAGTCACGGGATGGATGATTTTGCGGAGAAAATTCCGCTGCTCTTACAGTTTTTGTTGGACTGCATAAAAAAGGAAACCGAATAACGTGTCTCAATATACGGCTCAATCTCTTGAAGTTTTATCTGGTCTGGATCCGGTACGTCGTCGTCCGGGCATGTATACCGATACCTCTCGTCCGAACCATCTGGCGCAGGAAGTGATTGATAATGCTGTCGATGAGGCCTTGGCCGGACATGCCAACAAGATTACCGTCACGGTCTGTAAAGATGGTTCATTATCTGTCGAAGATAACGGTCGTGGTATGCCAGTCGATATTCATCCCGAATATGGTCAAAGTGGTATTGAAATCATCATGACCAAACTGCATGCCGGTGGTAAGTTCAGCACCGATAACTACCAGTTTTCCGGTGGTTTGCATGGCGTGGGGATTTCAGTCGTCAATGCGCTTTCGACCCGTGTAGAAGTTGAAGTTCAGCGTCAGGGCAACCTGTATAAAATGGCCTTTGAAAATGGTGAGCCGACGGCTCCACTTGAAGTGCTGGCAGGCAAGGCGCCTAAACGTGCCTCGGGAACTACGGTACATTTCTGGCCTGAAACCAAATACTTCGATTCACCCAAATTTGCCTTAAAAGCTTTAAAGCATAATCTCAAAGCCAAAGCGGTTTTGGCTGCGGGCTTACAGATCAATTATGTTGACCAGATCAATGACGAAAAGATCAGCTGGCAGTTTGAAAATGGTCTGGTCGACTATTTGATGGATGAGCTTGAGGATCGTGAAATCATTCCTGCACCGGCTTTTGTTGCAACAGGTGACGCTGAGCGTGCCAGTGCCGAGTTTGCGATTTGCTGGAATGTAGAAGGCGGCGATAGCATTCAGGAGTCCTATGTCAACCTGATTCCGACCGCGCAGGGCGGTACCCATGTCAATGGTTTACGTTCAGGCGTGACCGATGCCATGCGTGAATTCTGTGAGCTGCGTAATCTGTTACCGCGTAATATGAAACTCTCTGCGGAAGATGTCTGGGATGGTGTCAACTATATTCTGTCGCTGAAATTCCAGGAGCCGCAGTTCTCGGGACAAACCAAAGAGCGTCTGTCGAGTCGTGAAGCCTCAGGTACGGTGCAGAATATTGCCAAAGATGCATTTGCACTCTGGCTAAACCAGAATTCTGATATCGCGATGCAACTGGCTGAAATGGCCATTTCCAAAGCGGGTCGCCGTTTAAAAGCCGCGAAAAAAGTAGAACGTAAAAAAATTGTGGCCGGTCCAACCTTGCCGGGTAAATTATCCGACTGTGTTGGACATGATCTGGATCAGTCGGAACTGTTTATTGTGGAAGGCGATTCTGCGGGTGGTTCTGCCAAACAGGCGCGTGATAAAAACTTCCAGGCGATCATGCCCATTCGCGGTAAAATTCTAAACACTTGGGAAGTCTCTTCGGATGAAGTTTTGGCATCGCAAGAAGTACATAACATCGCGATTGCGATCGGTGTCGATCCGGGTTCAGATGACCTGTCCGAGCTACGTTATGGCAAAATCTGTATTCTGGCCGATGCCGATTCCGACGGTCTGCATATTGCAACTTTGCTCTGTGCCCTGTTCGTCAAGCATTTCCCGACCTTGGTGGAAGAAGGGCATTTATTCGTTGCCATGCCGCCCTTGTATCGGATTGATGACAACAAAGACGTGCACTATGCCCTGGATGATGACGAGCTCAATGGTATTTTGAAAAAATGCAAAAGCAAAAATCCGCAAATTACCCGATTCAAAGGTCTGGGCGAGATGAATGCCAGCCAGTTACGTGAAACGACCTTAGATCCAAATACACGCCGTTTGGTGCAGCTGGATTTGGATGATAGTCATTTTACCGCAGGTTTACTGGACAAGTTACTTGCGAAAAAACGTGCCAGTGACCGTAAGGAATGGTTAGAGCAAAAAGGCAATCTGGCAGATATTATCGTGTAATAGCTCTCTTTTTTAGATCAAGAGCCCGCAACTGCGGGCTTTTTGCTGGCTTGAATCTAAGCCCTATTTTTTCGATCTGAGCACTGACATTTTTATATCTGAAACCGATTAATTCTCTACTTTTAAGAAAACTCCTGCCGCTGAAACATTATGCCCAAAGCCACAACCTGAATCACCACTATTCTGCTTAAGCACTGCACGACTTCCGAGTTTGGCATCAAAGCCGAAAGAGATATCGATTTTGCAGTCTTCAGAGCGATATTGTGCCTGTGTTTTATTCAGTGGCATCGTGGTATTAAATCCACCTAGATTTGGTCCATAAATCAAACTGCGTAAGCCCATATAGAGACCTTCATATTCGATCGCATAATGTTGCTGCTGTTTGACAATTTTCAGCGTACTCCAGGCACCAAAACCGGCATGCTGTACATAAGTACCTGCAAGTTGAGTGTCCTTTTTAGGCGGAGGAAGCTGTTTTAAATTAAACTGACTACTTTTAGCATCGGGGTAAACGGAGAACCAGGCACGTGCCCATTGAGGCTTGCCAAGTTTGCTATAGCTTAAACCCACATTATTAAATGCTGTTGTAATGGCTTGTTCAGAGAAAGAGGTTTTAGCTTCATCCCGGTTCATTTCACAAAAAGATGACCAGGCAGCTTGTTGCTTAAATTGTGCTATGGCCTGTTGATAGTGTTTTTGATCATAGAATTTTTTGCCATTATTGGCGTAGCTCTTCACTTTGCTGCAGCTTGTACGAAGTTCTTTTTCAAAATCTGAATCGGCAAAAGTTAGTGTACTTAAAGTTAAAATACCAATACAACATAGAGATTTATACATTGTTTTACTCTGGACGGCTTTGATCTGAATAAAACATAGCCAGCTTTGGAAGTAAATAGAGTGTCTGTTTCGATACCAGTTTAAAAAAAGAGAAGCCGGTCTAAATAACAGGAGATTTAAAGAGCCGTTACTTCAGCCTGCTCCAAATTCAGTTGTAATAGCACCAGATCGCGCCATTGACCAAACTTTTGTCCAACTTGCTGCATATAAGCACTTTGCACAAAGCCCAGTTTTTCATGCAGGCGAATCGACGAGATATTTTCTGAATCAATCGCTGCGACCATGATATGCAATTGCTGTGCTTGAGCCTCTTCAATTAAATGCTTTAATAAGCTAGAACCCAGACCTTGTCCTGCATAATCCGGATTTAGAAAAACTGAATGTTCTACCGTGTGTTGAAAGCCTTGAATACTACGAAACTGGTCATAGCAGGCATAGCCAACAACACGCTGATCTCGTCTATCTTCAACCACAAAAACCGGGAAATTTTGATTCTTCAACTGCTTAAACCAGATTTTAAAATAGTTCAAATCAAAGGCTGTTCTGTTCCAGGTCGCAGTGCCATGTAGCACTTCTTGATTATAAATCTCGAGGATGGTTTCAAGATCATGTTCGGTCGCAGGTCGAATGTCAAAATCAGGCATATTCTTGTTCTGGTAAGGTTGATCTGAAATCACAGTTTAAAAAAAAGCAGAACCGGAGTTCTGCTTTTGATCATACATCAATTAGAAATGGTATTTAACCAATGCACTAACATCATTTTGATCTAAGCCTTTAATGGCATATTTATTGTTCCAAACTGAATGTTCAATACCCACATACAATTTTGTTTCTGGAGAAATGTGTTTGCCTACATTCCATTTGTACTGAGATGTCCAGTTTAACTCACTTGCGTGACCATTCTTTTCAGCTGTTGACCAGTCTAAGAATGCATCAGCCAAGAACTCTTCACCGCCAATTTTAAATGGGACTGCGTAAGTGATCGTCATTTGATAATCATCTTCACTGCCATCATTGTCGGCTTTATAGAAGTTGATGGTTGCATAGTTGGTATAAGGGATCGCTAAATTAAAACCAACACCATATAGGTAGTTGTTAAAATCACTACCCTTGGCACTGTTGCCTTCCCAAGTCGTTGCAATCAATATGTCTGTGATAGGGCCTAGTTCAAGTTTCTGGCCAGTTACCGCGCCAAGGCTTAAACGTGGTGCAACTTCAAAATAGGTTTCGTTACCATTTGGATCATTGTTGGTACGATCCGCAAAGGCAAAGAAATCGCCATATTTAAAACCAGCGGCATATTCAGCAGTAACTGTGCTTTGCTCAATTTTTTCATCTTGAGTTGAAGGTACTTTATAGTTTTCACCATAAAGGCCGGTCAGGCTAAAGTCTTGCCAGATTGGTTTTGCCTGGGTAAATGTTGCAGTGGTAGCCAATGCACAAAGTGCCGCGAGTTGTGTCAATTTCATTTAAATCTCTCCCCCAAGAAAGCAGAGTAAGCATACAGATTAATGCGTAAAAATAAAGTTAAAATTGATCGCTGACCTAAATATATTTCAGTCCTCATGAGTTGAATGCAGACGATCATCTTCCTCAGTTTTCATTGTTTTTCGCTGATGTTTTTCTAAAGCATTATTTTTTAAATAAAGTTGAATATGTAGCGCCTTAAAAGACTGAATGTATAACTAAAAATATAAAATCACTTCAATTCAGGATGATTAACTTAAAAAACAAGTATAGAAGGAATGTACAGATTATTTGGCAATTAATTTTAGGCTGAGGCTGAACAGCTTTGTTCAGTTTGTGTAATGAGATTAGTTTTAAAATCTCAAATGACCGTCGTTTTATAAGCCTGTTCTCAGCCCCTTCAAGTAAGATTGAACGGTCTTATATTTCAATTGAAAATCATTTTTGCAGGTTGTTATTTTAGAATGACGAAGGGGTATTTTTCCTGATTCTGCAAAAGTAACTAAATAAGGATAAAGCATATGATCTATTCAGGACTGTAAGGCTTACTAGATGCAGATCTTATAAGAAAAATTATTAGATAAAAGTGAGCTAATTTCGATAAAAAATACTTTTAATTCCTCTTTTTTAGGTTTTCTGGTCGAGTGTTATTTAAGCGATTTATCGGTCTGGCTAAAAAATTATTTCGAATTAAATCGTGTGAAAGGTTTTGAAATTACCAGTTGAAAAATCCTGCATTTTTGAGCTGAGTAAGCAGTTGTCACAATGGATTATTCTTTTGCTAAAAAACCAAAATATCACTTGCATATTTCCCAGATACAGCCGATATTCAAGATATAAGGACACGATTCTGCAGACTCAAAAATGTGTTCATCATTCAAAGTGGAGGGTGTAATTCCAATCATTTGAAGAAGTGAAATGCGATGCGAAACAGCAAGCTACAAACGTGCCAAGATAAAAATTTTTGCACTCAAAAAGTTACAAAGATTGAGGATGGTAATTTATGAATATTGAACTTCGTACAGATAAACACATTCAGAATAGCGAGCGTTTAATTGATTATGTACGTGAAGAATTAAATCAAGAATTCCAGCGCCATAGTGAGCGTATTACTCATTTTTCAGTCCATCTCAGTGATGAAAATGGCGCCAAAGGCGGTGATGATGATATTCGCTGCATGATAGAAGCGCGTCCTGCAGGGTTAAAACCCGTGGTCGTCAATCATCGCGCTCACAATGTGGATACTGCCATTCGTGGTGCGATTGACCGGCTAAAACGCAGTCTGGAACATGTGATTGAGAAAAAAGACAATGTTCGTCCTGGTGCCTTAGCACTGGCAGATACAGATACTGCAGCAGAGATTGACGAGTAATGCTGACCGATTTTAAAAAGCCCTGCGGGGCTTTTTTTGTATGAAATAAAAATATAATAGTGAGAAGCGCAACAAAGCCGCACGTTATTCGGCATAATAGTCGAAAACGAATGAAAGTGAGCTCCATCATGTTAACTGCGCAACAACAGCTTTTTGTGCAAGCACTCGAAGAATTAAATCTGGATCAGGTAAAGCAGCTTTTGGCAGATGGACTCAATCCAAATTTTATTGATCATGACAAAGGCCCGGTAATTTCGGTCTGGTCAGATGGTTTATTTAAATGGTGGGAAGAGGTATGCGAGTTATATGAAGCCGGCACCCCACTTTCAGCTGAAGAAAAACAGGCAAGATTGGCTGTACATTTACAAATTCTGGAAGAATTGATCCAGGCCAAAGTGAATTTGCATCTCTGGGATGCAGAAGAAATTTATGGCCCATTATGGGATGCTGCAAGTGCCGCATGTGCACCTGCCGTGCAGCGTTTACTCGATGAAAAAGTTGATCCAAATAGCAAAGATGAAGATGGCATGACCATTTTATCTTCGATTAGTGACCTGTTCTTCGATTGTGATTTTGATGAAATTAACTGGTCAGAAGCCTTGGATGAAGAAAAACAGACGCTAGAACTCCTGCGTAGTCATGGCGCAAAAATGAGCAAAGAACTGGGTTAAATTTTAATAAAGAGCACCAAGATGACAATATTAAAAACTTTGGGTTTAATTGCACTGACTGGTTGCAGTGCATCACTTTTCGCAGCAGATTTTGAATTTGATCGACCAGGTGAAGGTCTCAGTACTGGAATTACTCCAGTCGGAAATGTCGCTTGGGAGCAAGGCTTGCCTACAGCGCGTTATAGCAAGTCAGGCGATCAGACCGCGACCACACTCAGTGCAGATATGTTGTTACGTACCGGACTTAGTGATGGTCTGGAGTTGCGTCTGGGCTGGGAAGGCCCTGTCTGGTCACAAGTCAAATCCAATGGTCAGACGAATGAAAATGATGGTCTGGGCGATGTCAGTATTGGTCTGAAAAAAGCCATTGATCTGGATGATGACAAACTGAGTCTGGCCTTGCTGGCCGAAGCAGTTATTGCGACAGGCAATGCCGGTTTCAGTAATGAAGAAGATATTTACAGCCTGGGTTCTGTCGTATCGTACCAATATAATGACTTGGTCAGTACCGCATTGACTATGCGTTATGAATGGCAGGACAGCAATTGGGCCATAGCTGCGATTCCATCGATCGGCTACCAGATCACCGATCGCTGGTCAGGCTATTCGGAACTGATTTACCGTAAAGCTGAAAGCATCGACAATGAATACGCGCTTGGCACTGGGGTCATGTATGCCTTAAATGATCGTGTCCAATTAGATGCGAATGTCGGTGTGGATCTGGATGGTGCAGATCGAAGTTACTTCTCAGGCCTAGGTTTCTCTGTGCTGTTCTAAGTTATTCAACTCACAGATGATGAAATACTCGCAGTTCCCGACCTGGGGGAAAATGCTTGCCCCGGTTATTTTGGGAAGCACCTTGTTCAGCAGTCCTGCTCAGGCGGAAACTGCATTGTTGTCTGCCGATCAGGCTTTTCCTGTGAGTGTGATCTCAACCAGTCAACAGCAGGCTGAACTGAGCTGGCAGATTCCGGACAACTATTATCTGTATCAGCATAAAATAGAAGTGCGGCAGGGCAATCAGCCTGTATTGCTTGAATTACCGCCTGCTAAAGATCTGTATGATGACAACTATGGGCATACCCAGGTGTATTATCAGCAGTTAAAGTTTCAGATTCCGACGCAGGCCAACCAGTCCTATCAGGTGAGCTGGCAGGGCTGTGCCAAAGACCGAATCTGTTATCCGCCGCAAAGTATTCAGTTCAAGACAGATCTGTCAGGTCTGGTGCAATTTGAAGCTGCCGGCCCAGGAAGCAAGCGCTTACTTGATCTAAACGGGTCATCACTACAACACAATACCCTGTTTAATACAGCGGCTTCCTCAGAATCTACAGCGGATGCATTTTCTGCAACCTCTAGCGGGCAACCCGCAGTCGGTGCGGCACAAGACCAAAAATGGTCAGCTCAATTGCTTGAACGCTCTTTGGGTTATGGACTGTTACTGTTCTTTGGCTTAGGAATCTTGCTGGCTTTTACCCCATGTTCCTTGCCGATGCTGCCGATCCTGACCTCGCTGATTGTACGGGACAGCAAAGGTGTCAAAGCCTGGATGATCGCCCTGACTTTTGTCAGCAGTATGGCCGCGGTCTATGCGGTGCTGGGTTTAATTGCGTCTTCGGCCGGCCTGAATTTCCAGCGTTGGTTGCAGCAACCCGGTACCCTGATTGCGTTTAGTGTGTTGTTTGTCCTGTTTGCCCTGAATCTGTTTGGACTGTTTGAAATCAAACTGCCACAACGTCTGGTTCAGCGTCTGGATCGGGCTCAGGCCATGCAGCAGGGTGGTAGTTTGGTCAGTGCTGGAGTCATGGGCATGATCTCGGCGCTGCTGGTCGGGCCATGCATGACCGCACCGTTGGCGGGTGCACTCTTGTTTATTTCCCAGACCCAAAGCCAGTGGCAAGGTGCCTTGCTGCTATTTACCCTCGGTTTTGGCATGGGCACACCTTTACTGTTGGCCAGTATTTTGGGTGCACGGGTACTACCTAAAGCCGGGCACTGGATGAATCAGATCAAAGTGCTCTTTGCCTTTATCATGCTGGCGCTGGCACTGTATTTTATTCGCCCACTGATTTCAGAAGCGACTTTACAGTGGTTATCCTTAGGCTTGGGCATGGTCTTTGTGACCTATGTACTGTTCCGGATTTTCTGGCATCGTACCAGTCTGAGGTGGTTGTATATCCTGTGTCTGGTGATAGCGCTGCCTTATATCAGCTATAGTCAATATCAGCATAGTCAGCGGTTTTTTGTTGAGCAGTCCAGTACAGAAGCCCAGTGGCATGTGGCACGCAGCGCAGCAGAATTTCAGCAGATTTTGAATATAGCACCGCAAGGGCAAAAGATCGTGATTGATGTCTATGCCGACTGGTGTGTCGCTTGTCAGCCGATTGAACATCGTATTTTAAAATCTGCACAGGTACAGCAGGCTCTGGCACCTTATTTCCTGATCAAGCTGGATTTAAGCCAATACAATGCCTCGCATCAAATGCTGTTAAATCAATGGGAAATTCTGGGACCACCAACCTATTTATTTCTGAATGAGCAGCAACAGGAAATTCGCGGTTTACGTTTGACCGGTGCTTTTAGCGAAGCAGAATTGCTGGCCCAGCTGCAACGTCTGGCTCAAAGCTCAACTCCATAATCTTCATAATCATCGAAAAAGCTGAACCCGTTTAAGAAACCTGCATCTGTGCAGTCACCGGTTCAGCATAGGCTTTGACCCGATTACGTCCACCGGCTTTGGCCTGATAAAGCGCCTGATCGGCCTGACTGAGTAGCTGTTGTGGGCGTAACTCGGCTTTGGAAATAGCAATTCCGAAACTGGCAGTCACCGGAATCGGCTCACCTTCATCACTCATCATCTGTAATTGCTGAATCGCGCTGCGGCAGCGTTCTGCTACTTGTTTGGCTTTTTCCAGACTGGTATTTTTCAGCACCAAAATGAACTCTTCACCGCCAAAGCGGCCCACTACATCACTTTCGCGTAACTGTTGGCTTAATACAGCACTGACTTCAACCAAGGTTTCATCGCCCTTATGATGACCATACAGATCATTAATTTTCTTAAAGTGATCCAGATCTAAGAGAACCAGGGCGTAATGGGGTACAGCCGTAGCATTGAGCTGATCCAGACATTGATTGATACTGCGCCGGTTAAACAGGTTGGTGAGCGGATCGATCTGGCTCAGCTGTTTGATCAGCTGCTCGCGATGCCGCCACTGACTGAGCAGAATCTCGAATAACACCATGCAGACGGCCAGAATTGGCAAAATGAAATACAGCATCGATAACAGCCAGAAACCATTATAGAAAAGCTCGCCATCGAGATTAAATAGCGGTGAATAAGGCAATTGATGGCTGAAACTTAAATAGGCACATCCGCCTAGGAAAATGGATGCTGGAATCAGCATGCTATAGACCAGTGTGCGATGGAACAGCACCAGTCCCACCATAATTAAACAGACATAGGAGGTCGTGGCCACAGGGCTGATCACCCCCACGACATAGGCATCACGGCACAGCGAAATCACAAAAGTACCCACTGCCATGTAGGGCAGATAACGTTCCACCAGAGGATTGCTCTGAAATTTATAACAGGGATAAATCAGTGCCAATAAAATCGCTAAAAAGCTGCTGTTCAGGATAACTTGGGTATGAACCCGTTCTAACTGAACATATTGCCAATACTCTGGATTGAATAAAACAAAGATATCCCAACCGAGCCAGGTCAGATGTACGCCGCAGCCCAAAGCCAGCATCAGGATGCACTTTTTGAGAATACTCCAGTTCATCACGACTTCATCTTCGACCAGATATTTCGTGATTCTGTGTTTGATTATTTTTTGTAATACAGGCGATATTCGCTTCATGTTGTCGGTCTGACTTAAATTATTATGGCAACTTTTTAAGATTTATTGACTATTTATAGCTTTATTTACATAAGATAACATAAGTTTTAACGCTTGATAAACCACAATATTTAAGGCGTCTGCAAAATAGGAATTTCTAATATTAAAGCTGGTTTTGTTCTAAATTCAGAATGATGTGTTTTATCTGTGCTAATTATTTCATGCAACCTAAGCCTTAAAATGGCTGCATTAGTTAGATAGCCCCATAGATGAGAGCGAAGCCATGAAAGTTTTACAGATTGATTCCAGTATTTTAGGCGATGCCTCTATTTCGCGTCAGCTGACTCAGGCGTTGGTGAGTCAGTTACAACAAAAACATGCTCAGGCCATCGAGCTTGAATATCTCGATCTTGCTGCACAGCCGATTCCACATCTCACGGCTGAAATTTTAATGGGTCAGAATGCAGAACAGACTGCATTAGGCGAAGACATCCTGCAGCAGTATTTACAGGCAGATATCGTGGTGATTGGCGCGGCCATGTATAACTTCGGTTTGCCATCGACCTTAAAAGCCTGGATTGACCGGATCTGTGTGGCGGGACGTACGTTTAAATATACCGAACAGGGCCCTGTCGGTCTGGCTGGCAATAAAAAAGTATATATTGCCAGCAGCCGTGGCGGAGTTTATGGGGAGCAAAGTCCTGCCGATTTTCAGGAAGCTTTTTTGAAAACCGTGTTTAACTTTACCGGCGTAACCGATATTGAAGTGATTCGTGCGGAAGGCGTGAACATGGGCGAAACGATCAAGGCACAAGCCTTAGAGACGGCATTGCAGCAGGTTCAAGCCATCTAAATATCCAAAAACAACTCAAAAGGTCAGCCTATGCTGGCCTTTTTTATATGGGTAAACAGTGATTAATCTCGATCCAGACGGTGCGCGAAGGCTGCCAGATCGCTCAGCGCCTGTTGGGCTTCCTCAAACCAGGCACTGAACATCTGAAAGTTATGCCACATGCCGGTATACAGTTTAAATTCCACATCGACACCCGCCTGTTCGGCTTTTTCCTTAAAACGACTGGCATCATCCAGTAGAATTTCCTTGGAACCGACCTGAATATGAGTTGGGGGCAAGCCGCTTAAATCGGCGAAAAAGGGCGAAACTTCCGGATCACCCCGATCGATGGCACGCGGGACATAATATTCAATGCCAGTTTCAACTGTTTCCGGAGACAGCAGGGCATCATGTTTCTGGTTATAGCGCAACGATTCACTGGTCAGGGTCAAATCCAGCAAAGGAGACAACAGAATCAAACCACTCACTTGTGGGAGGTTTTCTTTTTGTAATTTGAGCGCCAAGGCCAGCGCCAGATTGGCCCCACAAGAATCACCGGACAGGATGATATCTTTGGCCTGAACGCCTTGATCGAGCAATAAGTTATACACATCAAACAAGGCTTCCAAGGCCTCTGGATAGGCAGATTCCGGTGACAGCGGATAATCTACATGCAGTACCTGCATCTGGGTTCGAGCCGCAATTTGAGTCATAAAGGCACGATGGGTATTTAAAGAGCCTAAATAAAATGCCCCGCCATGAATATGAAAAATCAGCTGAGTCGACTCTTGCTGCGGCTTAATTTCCTCTGCGCGCAGACCCGCCAAACGTAGCGAACGAATCTGTACGGTTTTGTCTTGTGGAAAGAGTTTGCACATCTGCTCCAGTGCAATGCGCATTGAACTCGGTGGAAGATTGAATCTGCTCGGGGCACGAATGACTGTCTTTAAGATGCTTTCTGTAATTAATTGTTTTGTTAACGGGCTTATCTTCATTTTCCTTCCATCTTTTTGTGCTTTTATTGATCATGTAGATTATTTACCAACCATATTTACAAGGTTACACTAAATAGTCACAGCTAAAAATTGAAAAATTGTTGTGACTTTTTAATACTACAGAGGTCTATTTTCAGACTAAGGAAATGAAGAAAAATGAAAAAAATAGCGCTTATGTTAGGACTACTAGGCTTATCTGTACTGGCAAATGCCGCAGATCCTTTAAATGGCACGGTTTGGAAAACCATTGATGATAAAACCAAGCAGCCTAAGGCCATGGTTAAATTTACTGAACAAAAGAACGGTACGTTGTCAGCAAGTATTCAATCTGTGTTAACACCAGGTGAAGAAAATGCCTGTACCAAGTGTGAAGGTCCGTACAAGAACAAGTCACTCAAAGGCTTGACCATTGTGAAAGGTCTTAAGAATTCAGGTGGTACCAGCTATGACAGTGGTTCAATTCTGGATCCGCAATCTGGTAAAACTTACAAACTGAAAGGCCAACTGGCAGATGGTGGCAAGAAACTTGAGCTTCGTGGCTTTATTGGTGTGGCAGCATTAGGCCGTAACCAGACTTGGGTTCGTGCAAACTAATCCAGTTCGATAGAAAGATAAAAGCCTGACTGCTGTCAGGCTTTTTTGTATGAATTATTTAGGATAATAATTAATTACTTAGGGTGCGATAAGCCGCGTCATCAAAACCGGCAATAAAACCTGTGGGCGTGGCCAAGATCGGACGTTTAATTAAACTGGTATGAGTGCTTAATGCGGCAATTAAAGCATCTTCACTGGACAGCGCCGTTTGCTGCTGTTCTTCAGTCAGTTTGCGCCATGTGGTTCCTTTTTTATTTAATACCACATCCTGACCCAGCGCATTCAGCCAGACTTTAATGGTATCAGCATCGATGCCCTGTTTCTTATAGTCATGAAATTCATAGCTCAACCCCAGCTCAGTCAGTAGGTCAAAAGCTTTTTTCATCGAATTGCAGTTTTTAATCCCGTAAATTTTTAACATATTCGCCATCTAACACATCTTAAATCATGGCCTAGCTTAACCAAATTCGCAGCAGTCGACCATGCAAAATAGAATGATTAGAAAACAATTTAAAATAGGGAGGCAGAATCGTCATCAAAATGACATCAATGCGCTTTAAAATGACCAGCAAGAAAAACAACAATAAAAAAAATAATAATTTTAGGCAGTGGAAATAGAAAACCCGCATTTAATCATCCTGATCATGCGGGTCTCAATTCAACGTCCATTGTCACATCCATGAAAAACAAGCTAAATGTTCTAGTTTGTTTTATTTTCTTCCTACGGCGTCCTGTCCTTATATTGTCATCCTGACATGTCCCTGTGCCGTGAGGCTATAATGCTCTGTTATGACATCGAGATAAACCCAAAAAATACGTCATGTCATGTAAGCAATAAGCCTTAATTGAGTGAACAGGTGTGCACTCAATTGATAGGTATCTTTTATAGTTTGTAGTCGATGATCACTGGGGCATGATCGCTAAACCATTGTTCCTTATACACCCAGGCATTGACGGTACGCTCTTTCCAGTCTGGTGAGCAGGCCTGATAATCAATCCGCCAACCGACGTTCTTGGCTCGGGCTTGTCCGCGGTTTGACCACCAGGAATACAGTTCAGCTTCTTTGCGTACTTCGCGGAACGTATCGACATAACCGAGTTCATCATAGATATGATCTAGCCAGGCGCGCTCATGTGGTAAACAGCCGGAAGATTTCTGGTTGCCGGACCAGTTTTTAATATCAATCCGTTTATGCACGATGTTGTAATCACCGCAGACAATCACCGATTTATTTTCATCGCGCCATTGTTTCAGGATTTTGGCATATTCTTCCAGAAAGTGATCTTTACGCGCTTGTGCTTCATCGCCTGATGAGCCGGAAGGTAGATACAATGAACAGATATGGGCCGTTTGCTCCAAACCTAAATCAAATTCGGCTGCAATAAAACGGCCTTGCGAATCTGCCAGTTCAAAGCCCAGACCATCGGTTAAAGAGACGAAGGGCAGGCGGCTATAAATCGCGGTACCGGCATAACCTGGACGTTCGGCAGGGAATAGATGAGTATACCAGCCTTCCGGTTTAAATTTATCGGTCCACTGCACATGGGTGATCCGGCTTTCCTGCATACAGATCACATCGGCATCCGACTGTTCCATCCATTCCAATAGGCCTTTGCTCACCGATGAGCGTAAACCGTTGACATTAATTGAAACGACACGAAGAATTTTTTGATCACCTGGATAGCTACTCTTTGGTATCATGCGCAAGTCTTACCTTAATTAATGGATTTAGGAGCACCTCATGCCAACGCCAGCTCAGTTTAACCCGCAAGCTTTTATCGAACTCGCATTATCACGCGGTGTGCTTAAATTTGGTGAGTTTACTTTAAAATCGGGACGTGTGAGTCCCTATTTTTTTAATGCGGGTCTGCTGAATGATGGTGAAGCCTTGACATTGCTGGCTTCTGGCTATGCAGCAAAATTAACGGTATGTGACCATGTGGAAGTGGTTTTTGGTCCTGCATATAAAGGTATTCCTTTTGTGGCAGCGACCGCTGTGGCGCTATCACAAAATCATGGGGTGAGTGTGCCTTGGGGTTTTAACCGCAAAGAAGCCAAAGATCATGGCGAGGGTGGCGTACTGGTGGGTGCTTCTGTAGCAGGTAAAAAAGTCTGGATCATTGATGACGTGATCACGGCAGGAACAGCGATTCGTGAAGTCGTGACAATCTTGAAAAATGCCGGTGCACAAATCGCAGGTGTTTTGGTTGCACTTGACCGTCAGGAAAAAGGTCAGGGCGATTTATCTGCCATTCAGGAAGTGCAGCAAGAGCTCGAGATTCCTGTACATGCCTTGATTACCATGAAAGATTTGATGGACTATCTGGAAACCAAGGGCGATCAAGAAGCTTTAGCTAAAATGGAAGATTATCGAGTTAAATACGGGATCTAAGCGGTGATCCTTATCGTAAAGGAAGCTACAGCTTCCTTTTTTGTTTTAAAGTTCAATTGATGTAGAAATTAAGCATTCAAATACAGGGTGAATACTTAAAAAACTAAGTCAAAGTTCTGTAATTCAAAGATTTTTAATATTAAAGACTTTCAATCTTGATGTAGATGAATACAGTTTAAAATACTGGAAATTGACAATAATATTCAGTGATTCTGTACGCATTTGCTTACGTGAGTTCAAGCCGTTTGCGTCTATACGCGCTGTGCTGCATTGCCTATGATGAATTCATCAGGAACAGGATGTTCCATAAAAGAATAACAAGAGATAAATACAAGGAAAGTAAGGTAAGACAGGAATCATACCCAGCGAACCAACACGAAAATCCCCCGGCAGGATGCTGGGGGTTTTTCATTTTTAGCGATTCATGCAGGCCCAGATGTAGCAGGCTTAGACGCGGGGAGAATAAATAAGATGATTTACTGGTTTAAATGACTGGAATAGGTTTAAAAAGCATCACCAACCGATCGCTTTTGAAGATTGTTAATCTTTAGAGCCAAAAAAAGCACCTTAAGGTGCTTTTTTTATTGCTGGGCTAAATTATAGCGCAACGATATTGATCGCGTTCGGGCCTTTTTGACCTTCAACTACGCTGAAAGAAACGCGTTGGCCTTCAAACAATGTTTTGAAGCCAGAACTGCTAATTTCTTTAAAATGAGCAAAAACGTCAGGACCTGATTCTTGTTGAATAAAACCAAAACCTTTAGTTTCGTTAAACCATTTCACTGTACCGGTAACTGTAGTAGACATAATATAACCTATCAAATTTTTAATAATTTTAGCCATTGAAATGACTATGGATAACTTTGAAAAACAACAAGAATTGAAATAAAGATCTGAAAAAACTGAGGATTATAAAATAACACTGCGGTACTTAAAGAAGTTTAACTAAACAACACTTTTTTCTAGTTGAGTACAGTATAACCTAAATCAGCAAATATTCAAGTTTTTTATATTTATTATTTATTTTTCTTATAAATATGGGTGGATCTTTCTTTTTTAAATATGTGCTGGTCAATTTTTTTAGTATGACTGACTGTATAAAGATTTACTCAAGCAAAACAACAAACATACATTTTACTTACGTTACTTTATGTTAATAAAACTGAACCAGTACGCGGAAAGATTTTTCTAAGTGAATGTATTTTATAACATTGGGTAAATTTGTAGCTGGCTTGTTTAAGATAGTTCTGGTCATTGTTCAGCTATTCAAAGGCCCCTATATTAAAAACACATGGAAAAATTAACTATAAGAATTTCTTAATTTTAATTTAAAACCAGAATAAGAGTGAGTCTCATGGATTACTGGAATTGTGTTTTATTAATCTCCATTATTGCAGTTGTAGGCCTAACGATTATTATCCTGCTGGTCGGCTGTAAAATCTGGAAAAACCTGATCGTCACTTTACTGATTTCGACCATAATGAGTTTTTTGATTATCTATGCCATCAACTTTATCTTTGGAAAGAGTCTGCATTTCCTTTGGGGTCACCGGGAAGTCGGGAATCTTGACTTTATGCTTGAAATTGGGCTGATGAGTCTGGTGATTGGTGGGGTAATCACCTTTATGATTATGTTAGGCACCTTGATTGCCAAAAGTAATGATAAACAGAGTGAGGAATAGAAACAGAGAGCAGGCAGTAGCAATGCTTTCTCTGGACAATACACAGCCTCCTTCTCTTGAGTCAATTTAATAACAGCCGACGAAGTATGAATGGATTTTTCATACTTCGTCGTGGTCTTACCTTTTATCTTAAAAATGATAATCCGTCCTTAAAACATCATTTTAAGTCCTAAAGCATAGATCCAGCCCTGGTCAGAGCCGGATGCCTGCTGCCAGGCAGTCTGTTTGTTTCCTTTGCTATATTCATAGCCAACCTGCAGATAAGGCATGACTTTTTTACTGATCTCATAACGGGTTTCTAGTCCTAATGTCGCATGACTCAGACCAGATTTTTTCGCACTCGCAGCTTGATCATTGAAAATGATATCCAGTTCAATAAAGGGCTGCATAATCAGTTTCTGAGTCAGCAACAGGTCACGTTCTGTTTCCAGTTTGAATCCGACAAAATCATCTTCACCGACATAGAGATAGGCATCGGTTTCAAAAAAATAAGGGGCCAGGCCATGCAGTCCAAGCACTGCATCGAAACGTTCATTTTGTAGGGAAGCTGTATGCTGGCTTATATTTTCCTGACGGTAGCGCAAACCGGTTTGTACATCCCAGAAATCGGAAATATTACGGCTATACAGGATTTCGGCCGCATAGTCAGCCTGACTCGATTCAGATTTATCTGCCTGCAGCTTGAGAAAAACCTTGTTTTCATCAGTACCAATTCTGGCTTCATTCTCTGATTTAAAAGCGCCATTTCCAGCTGAATTGATTTGCCATTTCTGGTCCAGAATGACTTGGCTATAAATCTGTGCACCATGTTCTTTCCGATGGTCATGCTCCGCAGTAGCGCCAACAGGTTTTTCGTGCCCTACAGATTCTTGATCAGATAAAGATCGAGCTTGTTGGGTATGTGAGCGTAGATCCGGCACTGCAATAGGAGCGCTATGATGTACTGCGGTTTTGCTAGGATGATGATCCTGATGATCCTGATGATCCTGATGATCCTGATGATCCTGATGATCCTGATGATCCTGATGATCCTGATGATCCGCTGCCAATATACTGAAACTCGCCACGAGCAGTGCACTGCTTAATACCGATTTTAAAAAGAGCTTAGTGATGTGCATGGCTTTCTCCTTGATCCACTGCTGGCTTTGACGGCATTTGTTGCGGCGAAGCATGAGAAGCTTGATCGTCATTCACATGTGCCACAATCAGCTTATTCATCATGCCGGCACTCATGTGATAGAGCAGATGGCAGTGAATCGCCCATTCTCCCAGTTCATCTGCCGTTAATAAGGTTGTGAGCGTTTTTCCAGGTGGCACAATCACGGTGTGTTTATTTGGCATCTGTGCAGCAGATTGACCATTTTCCAACTGCATAAACATGCCATGTAAATGCATCGGATGCGCCATCATGCTGTCATTGATAAATTTCAAACGGATCCGTTCGCCATATTGCACCTGCAATGGTTCGGCATCACTGAATTTTTTACCATTGATGGTCCAGATATAACGTTCCATGGTTCCACCCAGACGAATCACCAGTTCACGTTCTGCGGCTCGGGTATCGGTTTGTGGCGTCAGGGCTTTGAGGTCTTGATATTGCAATGCTTTATGCCCTGCAGGTGTAGACATATTGACCCAACCCTCAACCGGTGGATGAGACGGATTTGTCTTGGGTATAGCACTGTGACCTGCGTGCATGTCGTGCTGGGCATGCTCATCATGTTTAGGCGTATCTGTTGCAGATTTCGTGGTCTGACTGCTGTGTGCGGTATGAGACATGTCATGCGGTTCGCCATGTCCCATATCTTCCATGGTCAATAAGGCACGTGGACGTGGCGTCGGTAATTGAATCGGATGTGTCGCTGGATCAGCCTCATTGTGCAAGCTGCCAATGGCAAAGCCTGAACGGTCGATCGATTCGGCTTCAATCTGGTAATGAGGTGCAGTTGGTTCCACAATCACATCATACGTTTCAGCAGTTCCGATACGGAATTCATCTACAGCGACCGGCTGTACAGCTTGTCCATCGGCGCTAACCACGGTCATTTTAAGCTGGGGAATACGTACATCGAAAAACGACATGGCCGAGGCATTAATGAATCGCAGACGAACCTTTTCATTCGGTTTAAATTGGCCGCTCCAGTTCTGTTGCGGGGTTTTGCCATTGATTAAAAAGGTATAACCGCTGACATCAGACAGGTCGGTTTTCAACATGCGCATCTGGTTCCACATTTTGCGATCTGACCAGGTGGCCTTGAGACCGTCACGTTTTACCTGCTGGAGTACATCGCCCACGGTTTCACGCTGATTCTGATAATATTCAGCCGATTTTTTTAAATTATTCTGAATCTGCTGGCTGTCCTGTTCATGAAAATCCGACAGCATCACCACATAATCCCGCTCGGTTTTTTCATGCTCAGGCATCGGTGTTTGTGCTTTAGGATAAATCACCAAGGCACCATATAAGCCGTCCTGTTCCTGGCCTTTGGAATGCGCATGATACCAATAGGTACCGTTTTGACGAACCTTGAAACGATAAGTAAAAGACTGCTTCGGTTTGATACCCTGAAAACCATTAAATCCAGGGACACCATCCATTAGGCCGGGCAGGAGCAGGCCATGCCAGTGCAGCGAGGTATCTTGATTCTTCAGGTTATTTTGCACATGAATCACCGCATCATCACCTTCTTCGAATTCCAGCAAGGGGGCAGGGAATTTTCCGTTTACGGTAATCCGTTTGACCGTCTTTCCGGTGAGATTGAGCGGACTTTCATCAATAACCAGATGATATTCTTTAACAGCTGCAAAAACTGCAGACGATGACATCAGGCAAATGCCCAGACATAGGCATTGGGGAATTTTAATTAACATCACTTAATCCTTAATTAATAAAAAATTGAATATTCAGGATTAAGTTTTGGGTGGGCGCAGGATTTCCTGCCAATAACCGGCAAGGTGTTTGGCATGATAAGTTGGGAGGAGGGTTCTTTCTAGAGAATGATGGTCGAATACTGTCAGTTCAGGGGCCGAAATTTGCAAGCCGCTCATCTGGCTTTGACAGGCCATCGTACTGCAATCCAGACAGTCTTGTGAGTGCTGTGGCATATCCGGAAAACAGTCAGCCTGTGTCAGGTCTTGATCTGAGTTATGCGCAGATTCATGCATAGCATGAGAGGTGGAGGCTTTTACCATGTCCAGACAATGGCTGCTCATCTGTTCAGACGACATGACCAAATGCATGGTTGTTGCAGAAGCAACAGACACACTGCTCCAGCCTATGGCAAAAACCATAAGCATCACCAACCAGATCTGTTTGACGAGCCGTGTGAGCAAAGTCCACCCTGAAAAAAACGCTGCATGTTTGAGCAATAAAAGCATAAACGCAGTGACTGCAATTAGCAAATCCTGTGCGAGATTATTTTTAGTCAGCTACATCACACTTTTATAGGTTCAGGTTTCAGTTTCGCACTTTTCACATTTTTTACAGTCCAGCAGCATGCCAAGCTTTTCTTTGCGACCTTGCTCGGTCATCACCCAGGGCCGATTTTGCCACGGCGGGGTATGCCGTACATGCTGGCCATGTCCGCAGGCCAGCTCTGCAACCCAATGCTGTTCTTCATCCAAATGAAAACCGATAATTGCCTGTTGCATGGCAAACCTCCTTTTGAGCTCAATCTGCCTCAGTACTTATCTAAAAATCTATACAGAACAAGTCATGCAAAATCACCATAAACAAAAGAATCCACACAAGCTATACTCCTTGCTAAGTCATTTTTTGAAAAAGAGCAGAGACACATGCGCGTACTTGTTGTGATGGATCCCATCGAAAATGTAAACCTGAAGAAAGACTCGACCATGGCCATGCTTTGGGCAGCAGCACGCCGTGGGCATGAGCTTGGTTATGCATTACAACAAGATTTATATATTGAGCAGGGCAAAGCTTTTGGTTTGATAGTGCCGCTACAGGTGTTTGAAGACTATGATCACTATTATGAACTCGGTGAAAAAAAGAAAGAATCCATCGCTGCTTATGATGTGGTGTTGATGCGTAAAGATCCACCTTTTGATATGAATTTTGTCTACACCACTTATATTCTGGAGCAGGCAGAACGCGAAGGTGCATGGATTGTTAACAAGCCACAAAGCCTGCGTGACTGTAATGAAAAACTGTTTGCGACCCAGTTCCCGCATCTGCAAGTTCCGACACTGGTGACTTCGCAGCAAAGCCTGATTCGTGAGTTTCTCAAAGAACAGGTCGATGTGATTGTGAAACCGCTGGATGGCATGGGGGGTACTGGAATTTTCCGCCTGTATCAGGATGGCATCAATATTGGTTCAACCATTGAAATGCTGACCAATAACGGTACCCAGCCGATTATGGCACAGCGTTATATTCCTGAAATTGTCGAAGGCGATAAACGTATCCTGATGATTAATGGCGAGCCAGTACCATATTGCTTGGCCCGTATTCCACAAAATGGTGAAGTGCGCGGCAATCTGGCGGCAGGCGGTCTGGGAGAAGCACGTCCACTGACTGAAAATGACCGCGCCATTGCGGCAAAAGTAGGCCCTTATCTTAGAGAAAAAGGTCTGGTTTTTGTAGGACTGGATGTGATTGGTAATTATGTCACTGAAATTAATGTAACCAGCCCAACCTGTATTCGTGAAATTGATGACCAGTTTGGAACCTCAATTGCCGATGATCTGTTTGCTGTATTAGAGGCAGGCCGTTCGCAGCAGGTTTAAACCAGACAGAAAAAGAGCCTCATCTGAGGTAATGCTGATCAGTTAAGGAGTTTAGAAATAGACTCTTTAATTTTTTAGTCATTCAATGCGGAGTATTAATGTTATAAATCAAATTCTTGTAAATTATTTGTTACTTTGGTTTCGCCCAAATGAGAAGCGAAGCTTCGCAAGGAAGGCATCTTGCGGAGCAACACTCCTCACCGCAAAACTCGTCAGCCTCCATCGACTAGTAAATTTGTCGCAGAAACAATCATTTTTAAATCTAGTCCTGCCTCAAACAGTTGCGGATGACTTTTCTACTTGTCAAATATGATCATGAATTTAAAAAAGAAAATTCTAGTCAATTTCTTAACTGACTGGCATTACTCATCTGAGGCTCTTTTTTATTGAGCATAACGCTTAAATAAAAGCAGCGTCATCAATATTCCTAAGATAGAAAGACAGGCTGTGACTGTCGCGATATGGGCCCATTGTTGTGTCGTGGATACCAGTGCCGCACTCAGAGGAGGTACAAAGAATTGCGCACAGGCTGAAACCTGTAAAACCAGACCGACACTGGCGGCTGCGGCATTGGCACGCGGTGCATAGCGCAGGGTAATCGCAAAGATCGTGGTCGGAATCATCCCGCCAATGAGTGAAAACAGTACGGCACTCACAAACTGTAATTCAAATGACAGCCAAGAGCTTGCCGCAAAAGTCAGCAAGCTGCTGCACAGCATGGCGATAAATCCTGTGCTTAACAGGGTTTTGGGTTTCCAGCCACCTTGCAGCAACATACCTGCGCCAAAGGTACCGCCTAAATTAGCAAGCACCACCATCGAGACCAGAGCCCCTGCGACTTTTAAATCAATCCCATGTTCGACATACAGGGTAGGCAAGAATCCAGTCACGGTTATCCACTGACTGGTATAACAGGCAAAAATAATGGCCAAACACAAAATCGGTGGGTGAGTCAGGGTCACTTTAATAATTTGCCAGAAGGAGGTATTTTCTGTGCCGGCTTGCGGGTGATTCGGCTGTACCGGTGTGACCGCTTCAAGATATAAATACCGTTTAATCATCACTGCAATGAGCAGACAGAGACTCCCTAAAATGGCCCAAATGCTTTGCCAGCTCAGGTATTCAAGCAACATGGGAATGGTAAAGACAGCAAGACTGACACCAACCCCCATATAGGAACTCCAGAGTCCCATTTTAAAATTGAGTGTTTCAGCTCGGCTGATACGTTTGAGAATGGCAGGGGCGCATAAGGAGATAGTTAAAAATCCGATCCCTTCAGTAAAACGGAAGAAATACAACGCCGCGACATGCTGAATCCAGAGGCCTGCCATACTGCTGAGGCCTAAAATGATCAATGCCAAGATCAGACAGCGTTTTAAACCGACTTTTTCTGACAATGCACCAATACACAAGGCAAACAGCATCCCCGCGCCTTGAACCAGAGATAGGGAAAAACCGGCTTGCGTAAAGCTGAGACCTAAATCCTGTTGTAAAATGGGAAGAACCGCAGAAAGTTTCCCGACATGAATAGCCGCCAAATAGCCGGCCAAAATAATCCATAGGTCACGAATTGATATTTTTGACATTTATAATGATTTAATCCATTCAATCAATGTGCTAATACAGCTAAAAAAGTATATAGCGATATGGATAACATAAAATTTTATTAAGATTTATATGATTTAGGCATAAGTTAATAGAGCAATTAAACTGGTGAATGAATAGAAATTGCTGAGAAAATCCCGAAAAACAAATAGATCTAACAAATACAGTGAGGGAAAGATTAAATGAAAGAGGGTTAAAATTGTGTTTATATGTCACTTAAGTCTAAGGAAAAATGCCTGCCTGATAACAAAACTAGTTTAAACTTTAAAATCGTATGAAAAAAACAATTAATGCCTTGTTGAAATAAAGTAAATAAACTTTCAAGGCCCTACAATTGTGATTACAATTGACCACTTAAATCAGATTTCCTGTTCCATTTTTTAAATTGAAGAATTAGACCGTGACCGACGCTCAGCAAAAACAGCCTAAACATGTCATGATGATGGCCGCAGGTACGGGTGGACATGTGTTTCCAGCGTTAGCCGTTGCAAAAAACTTACAACAACAAGGGATTGAAGTGTCTTGGCTGGCTACGCCTGCAGGCATGGAAAATCGTTTATTAAAAAATCAGAATATTCCTATTTATCAAATTGATATTCAGGGTGTGCGTGGTAATGGTTTTGTACGTAAGGCCTTGGCCCCTTTTAAAATCATGAAAGCGACTTTTAGTGCCATGAAATACATGAAGCAGCTAAAAGTCGATGCCGTAGCCGGCTTTGGTGGTTATGTGGCAGGGCCGGGTGGTCTGGCTGCGCGTATTCTAGGCATTCCGGTGCTGGTTCATGAGCAGAATGCGGTGGCCGGTTTTACCAATAGCCAATTGTCGCGTGTTGCCAAGACGGTGTGTCAGGCGTTTCCGGACACCTTTCCCGCACAGGATAAAATCGTGACCACGGGCAATCCGGTGCGCCAAGAAATTAGTGACATTTTAAATCCGTCCTGGCGTTATCAGGAGCGTGAAAAAGCAGGATTACCCTTACGCATTTTAATCGTGGGCGGATCTTTGGGGGCGCAGGCCTTAAATGAACGGGTGCCTGAAGCCTTAAAACAGTTCAATGTGCCTTTAAATGTCTATCATCAGTGTGGTCAAAACCATGCTGAGGCGACGCGTGCACGTTATGCCAATGCTCCGGCAAATCTGCACGTCGAAGTCCAGCCTTTTATTGAAGATATGGCCAAAGCCTATAGTGATGCCGATGTGGTGATCTGTCGTGCTGGCGCATTGACGGTGACCGAAATTGCGACGGCAGGTGTGGCTGCGATTTTTGTACCGCTTCCAAGTGCGGTGGATGATCACCAGACTGCCAATGCCGGTTTTCTGGCCAAGATTAATGCGGCAAAAATCTGCCCACAGGCCAGCATGACCCCGGAAAGTTTAAAAACCTTATTAGAGCCGATGCTGAATCGCCAGCTATTAATGGAAATGGCGGTAAAAGCACGTCGACAGGCTCAACCCGATGCGACTCAACATGTGGTCCGTTTAATTCAAGAATTATCATTCGAGTAAACTATGTCTCCAGTAACCCCCGCTGAACAAGCGAAAAAATTAATTAAAGTGCCGGAAATGCGCCGTATCAAACACATTCATTTTGTGGGCATTGGCGGTGCAGGCATGTGTGGTATTGCCGAAGTATTGAAAAATCAGGGCTATAAAGTTTCCGGTTCAGATATCAAGGCATCCAATACCACGGCGCAGCTGGAAGAAAATGGGATCAAGGTTTATATCGGGCACACTGCAAATAATATTAAAGGGGCCAATGTGATCGTGGTGTCTACTGCGATTGACAAGGAAAACCCGGAAATTAAAACCGCGATTGAAAGTCGTATTCCTGTGGTTCGCCGTGCAGAAATGCTGGGTGAGCTGATGCGTTACCGTCATGGTATTGCGGTTGCCGGCACGCATGGCAAAACCACAACCACCAGTCTGATCACCTGTATGCTGGCAGAAGAAAACATGGATCCAACCTATGTGATCGGTGGTTTGCTGAACCGTACCGGTATGAACGCAGCCTTGGGCGCCAGCCGTTATATCGTGGCCGAAGCCGATGAGTCAGATGCTTCTTTCCTGCACCTGGAACCGATGGCTGCCGTGGTGACCAATATTGATGCCGATCATATGGATACCTATGGCGGTAGCTTCGATGTCCTAAAAGATACCTTTATCCAGTTCCTGCAAAAACTGCCATTTTACGGCTTGGCCGTAGTCTGTGGTGATGATGCCAATATCCGTGAAATCATGCCGCGGATTGCACGTCCGTTACTGACTTATGGTTTCAATGAAGACAATGACATCCGCGCAGTAGATGTTGATCAGGATGGTATGCAAACCCACTTTACCGTATTGCGTAAAGAGCGTGAGCCATTGCGTGTAACGGTCAACCAGCCAGGCTTGCATAATGTGCTGAATGCCTTGGCCGCGATTGGTATAGCAACCGATGAAGGCGTGTCTGATGCTTCAATCTGCCGTGCACTGGAAGGTTTCAGTGGTGTGGGTCGCCGCTTTGAAGTTCAGGGTGAGTTTGCGATTGAGGGTGGTGACGTGAAACTGGTGGATGACTATGGTCATCATCCAAAAGAAGTCGAAGCCACCATTAAAGCCGCGCGTCAGAGTCATCCGGATCGTCGCCTGGTGATGATGTTCCAGCCACACCGTTATAGCCGTACCCGTGACTGTTTTGATGATTTTGTGGAAGTACTTTCTACTGTAGACCAGTTATTGTTATTGGATGTTTATCCTGCCGGTGAAAAACCGATTGTAGGGGCGGACAGCCGTACTTTAGCCCGCAGCATTCGTTTACGTGGCGAAGTTGAGCCAATTCTGGTCGATGCGGTGGACGGTAATCTGAATCAGATCATGAGAAAAGTATTGCAAGCAAATGACTTGTTATTAACCCAAGGCGCAGGTAATGTTGGAGCAATCTCAGTCGAACTTGCGCAAAATCACTTATATATAAAATAGTCATCTTGCATGACTGAATTGAATTGACCAGATTGAAAAAAGTTTAAGGATATAAACGTGTCAAATGCTTCAAAATTCGGAAAAGTTGCCGTGTTGCTTGGTGGTAAATCTGCAGAGCGTGAGGTTTCTCTAGACAGTGGTACGGCGGTACTTGAGGCATTAGTGCGTTCAGGGGTCAATGCGGAAGCTTTTGACCCGCAGCAACGTAGTGTCACAGAACTGGTAAATTATGACCGTGCTTTCATTGTATTGCATGGTCGTGGTGGTGAAGACGGTCAGATTCAGGGTGTACTGGAATGGCTAAATGTGCCCTATACCGGTACGGGGGTACAAGGCTCTGCAATCGGCATGGACAAGGTCAAGACCAAGCAGGTCTGGCAGGGTTCGGAATTGCCGACAGCGCCTTATCGTATTGTTACCAAAGATTCCGATGCAGCTGATATCGTCAATTCTTTAGGCCTGCCTTTGATTATCAAACCGGTACATGAAGGTTCCAGTATCGGCATGAGCAAGGTTGAAAAAATTGAAGACTTTGCAGAAGCAATTGCCAAGGCAACTGAACATGATGCCGTGGTGATGGCAGAACAATGGATTACCGGCCGTGAATTCACCATTGTGGTTTTAAATGGTCAGGCGCTGCCTGTGATTCGTCTTGAACCACCTCAAGATGTTGCTTTCTATGATTATGAAGCCAAATATAACCGTAATGATGTGCAATATGGCATTCCATGTGGTTTGACCGAAGCTGAAGAGCAACAGTTAAAAGCCCTGAGTCTGCGTGCATTTCAGGCAGTCGGTGCCAGCGGTTGGGGCCGGATTGATGCCATGCAGGATGAACAGGGCAACTTCTGGCTGCTGGAAGTGAATACCGTACCGGGCATGACCAGTCATTCTTTGGTGCCAAAAGCGGCAGCTGCAGTCGGTTATAGTTTTGATGACCTGTGTGTTGCGATTCTGGAACAGACCCTGACCGGGTCGGCACACTAAATATGGCTCAACTTCCTGTTTCCATGCGCCGTAAACGTGCTGCGATTACCTCAATTCACGACAAGCCGCCGACACGCAAAGAAAAGCTGTCCAATTTTGGTGGCTGGTTATTGTTGTGTATTGCAGTGCTGGTGCTGGCCTTTGGAATATTGGGCTTATATAAAGTCATGACCAATACCGAAGTGGCAGAGCTGGGCGTGTTAGGTACCCGCTCGGCTGCTGAACAGCGTCAGGTCATGCAATATGTGTCACCGGTTGTGACCGAAAACTATTTTACTTCGGATCTGGAAGCGATCCGAGATCGTACCTTGGAGCTGTCCTGGGTGGATCGGGTGGTGGTTTCCCGAGCCTGGCCAAATGGCATTCGGGTACGGATCATGCCACATCATGCGATTGCACGTTGGGGCACAGGACGTTTATTGAGTGACAGTGGTGTCATTTTCACCGAAGTCACACCCAAGAATTATGAGGCATTACCGTTACTACATGGGCCAGCGAGCCATGCAGAAACCATGATGCGTCGTTATAATGAAATTAATCAGTTATTTTTGCCACACGGCATTCGTCTAAAAGAACTCTATCTCACCGAGCGAATGACCTGGTTTATGCAGTTTGATTCGGGTTTAAGAATAATTGTTGATAAAGATCAGACCATGAGCAAATTACAGCGCTTGAGCCATCTGTCTCAAAGCGACTTAAAGCCGGTCTGGTCTAAAATTTCGGCCATCGACCTGCGTTATCGCAATGGATTGTCGATACAGTGGAAAAATTCAATTCCGCCTAAAATTGTAAATGGACATTTTATTGTAACCATTGATGACACGGGCGTTGAGAATAAGGTAACAGTAAAGCCATAATGATCGGCTTTAAAAAATAGAGGCATTTAAAGCCATAAATCTAACAAACACGTAATGGTAGTAGTGAATAATGAGTGAAGCTGTTCCCTCGGTTGTGGCGATTGACATTGGGACACACAAAGTTTCAGTTTTGATTGGCAAGGTACACGCGCCAGACAATATCCAAGTGATTGGTATGGCCACCGCTCGTAACCGAGGCATGAGTAAAGGGAAAATTGTCAGTCTCGATAAAGTTATTACTGCAATTAAAAATGCCGTTCAAGAAGCAGAAGATATGGCGGAATGTCGTGTACATTCTGCCTGGGTTTCTATTCCAAGTGCCGAATTAAAAAGCTTTTATGCTTCAGGTCGTACCTCGATTGACAATAGCGAACATGCGATTACCACCAGTGAAGTGGTGCGTGCACTGGAATTGGCCAAAGCCAGTCATTTGACTTCAGATCATTATCTGGTCAGTGCTGTGCCTCTGGGTTTTGAGCTGGATGATTCACCGGAATGGGTGCTAAACCCGATTCGTATGTCGGCACATAGCATGACCGGGCATTATCATCTGATGATGCTGCCAATCAGTACCATGCAGAATATTGACCGTGCCCTGAAAGGTGCCAATATTGGCGTGGAAAAAATGGTGGTGTCGAGCCTGGCCACTGCCGAAGCCAGCCTGCTCAAAGATGAAAAAGAATATGGCGTCTGTCTGGTCGATATCGGTGCCGGCACCACCAATGTGGCGGTATATGTGGATGGTCGTCTGGCCTTAACCCATACCTTCCAGCGTGGTGGCGAGCATGTGACCCGTGATATTGCGGCGGTGTTACAGACCACGACCGAAGAAGCTGAACGCCTGAAACTGCTGTATGGCTGCGTAGACCTGAAAGTGGTTAAGCCTGACCATATGATTCAGTTCCAGGGGATTGATGGGCCACAAACCATCAGCCGGATTGAGCTGACCGAAATTATCATGGCGCGTTATGACGAGATTCTTGGATTGGTGCGTGATGAACTGGTGAAAAATGGCGCGATCCAGGGCTTGTATCATGGTGTGGTCCTGACCGGTGATGCCAGTCATATTGAAGGTATGGTGAGTTTTGTACGCCGTACCTTGGGTGTGTCAGCTCATTTGGGTAATCCACCAACGCAGGTGTATGCCGATGAACAGCATCAGGCGGCGCTACGCCGTTCGCAATATAGTACGGTCGCGGGTTTGCTGATGTTTAGTCAGAGTGATACTCAAGACACGATTGTAGAACAGGATGATGTAGAGCGATTATCGTTAACTCAGCGCGTCAAGCGGGCTTGGTCTGGCTTTAATGACACCTTGAAATCAATCTTTTAAGTCGATTTTTATTGTGAATATTGTTGAGAAGATGTAGTTAATCGGGCTTGTACTTGACAAGTTAACGCATGAGCAGCATTCTTAAAAACAATTTTATTAAGATTAAGGCAGTGTACGGGCTTAGTGACTGCCAATTATGAATTAGGAATTTTATAGGTCATGGCCTCATTTGAATTTTTCGAAGACGATCATAGCGATAGCAATGGTCAAGCCCGTTTCACTGTGTTTGGTGTAGGCGGTGCGGGTGGTAATGCTGTACAACACATGTTGCAGTCCGATATCCAGGGCGTAAAGTTTGTTTGTGCCAATACGGACAAGCAGGCACTCGATCGCATGGAAGCCGAATTTAAAATTCAGCTGGGTGAGCAAAGTACCCGTGGTCTGGGTGCAGGTGCCAATCCGCAAGTGGGTCAGACTGCAGCAGAAGAAAGCCGTGAACTGATCCGCCAGCAGCTTGAAGGGACCGATATGGTCTTTGTCACTGCGGGTATGGGCGGTGGTACCGGAACGGGTGCTGCGCCAGTGGTTGCTGAAATTGCCAAAGAAATGGGTATCCTGACGGTTGGTGTGGTGACGACGCCATTCAACTTTGAGGGCAAGCGCCGTTTACAATCTGCGGAAAAAGGCATTGAAGCGCTTGAGCAGCATGTCGACTCATTGATCATCATTCCAAATCAGCGTTTATTGAAAGTCTTCCGTGATATTTCAATGAAAGATGCCTATAAAAAAGCGGATGATGTGCTACTGAATGCGGTACGCAGTATTTTTGATCTGGTGGTACGTCCGGGTCATATCAACCTTGACTTCGCCGATTTGAAAACAGCGATGAGTACTCGTGGTTATGCCATGATGGGTGTTGGTTTAGGCCGTGGTGAAAACCGTGCCCGTCAGGCTGCTGAACAGGCTATTCGTAGCCCATTACTCGATAACGTAACCATCATGAATGCCAAAGGTATTCTGATTAACGTAACGGGTGGCGATGATGTCACTTTTGGTGAAATTGAAGAAATCACCGATGTTGTTAACCAGATTGTCGATTTGGATGAAGGTCAGGTGTTCTACGGTACGGTATTTGATCCGGATGCACGTGATGAAATCAGTGTGACCGTGATTGCAACGGGTTTAACCCGTCATGCAGCGGATTCGGTTGAACCGACCAAACGTACCAATGTACAGGCAACGCGCCCAGCAGCAGCTTCACAGGCTGTGGTAGAAGATGATGATGTACCAGCGATTCAGCGCCAACAGCATGAAACCGCTACGCCAGCGAATGTTTCAGCATCAGTTTCAAGCCCGCGTCCAACACCAATGAGTATTCAGGATTATCTTAAGAATCAACAGCGTAAATAACATGTAACATCATGTGTTTACCATGATTACACAGGAAAGGTGGCTTTTAAGCCACCTTTTTGTTTTTTCTCAATGGCCAAATATGCTAACGTATAGCGGTTTTATTGATGAACAGATGAAAGAAGCATGTTGAAACAACGTACCCTGAAACGTATCGTGAAAGCGAGCGGAATCGGTCTTCACAGTGGGCAAAAAGTCATGATTAACTTTGTGCCGCACCATGCCGATGGGGGAATTGTGTTTCGTCGTATTGACCTGAATCCGCCGGTCGACATTCCTGCCGATGCGATGCTGATTCAGGAAGCTTTCATGTGCTCGAATCTGGTTCAGGAAAATGCCAAAGTCGGTACGATTGAACATGTCATGAGTGCGATTGCCGGTTTAGGAATTGATAACCTGATTATCGAAGTCTCTGCCTCTGAAGTGCCGATTATGGATGGCAGTGCAGGCCCGTTTATCTATCTGCTCATGCAAGGTGGTCTGCAAGAACTGGATGCTGCGAAAAAATTCGTCAAGATTATTAAACCGGTTGAAGCACTGATTGATGATAAGCGTGCCATTTTTAGTCCGCACCATGGCTTCCAGCTGAATTTCACCATTGATTTTGATCATCCTGCTTTTAAAAAAGAACATCAGTCCGCCAGTATCGATTTCTCGACTGAAACTTTTGTTTATGAAGTTAGTGAAGCGCGTACCTTTGGTTTTATGAAAGATCTGGATTATCTCAAAGCCAATAATCTGGCACTGGGAGCCAGTTTGGAGAATGCCATTGGTGTGGATGAAACCGGAGTGGTGAATGAAGAGGGTCTAAGATTCTCTGATGAATTTGTACGCCATAAAATTTTGGATGCAGTCGGGGATTTGTATCTGCTTGGACATCAGATCATTGCCAAATTTGATGGTTATAAATCTGGACACGCTTTAAATAATCAGCTGTTGCGCAATGTGAAAAGTGATCCAAGCTGCTATGAAATTGTAACATTTGATGACGAGGCCAATTGTCCAATCATGTATGTGAATGTGACATAAGTCATTGTGTTTGTGTCTTTATGTTTTAGTTATTGCGTCAATAGTGTGACATGTGTCGCATAATACTGCTTTTCTAATTTATTACATTTGATTGCTATGTTACTTTTTATTGCTTGCCAAACGTAGCAAAGCTTGGCTAAGCTTAGAGTCGCTTATAAAGTCAGCTGCACCACGAAGTAATTCCTGTGTTTCTGCATTTAAGGCTCTTTCAGGTGTTGCTGCAACAGGTTGCGTTTGTGAAGGATTCCGCAAGCAAACTTGAAGTTTTGTAAGATCTGTTAATTCATTTATTTGAGAGAGTTGTGAAATGTATTGCTTTTGAAGATAGGCCAATTGACTGATCATGGCCTGGTTTTCACCGGTAATCGTTAACACACCATTTTGATAGCACACAACTTGCCAGCGTTCCGGTTGGGGCAATAGCGGTTGTACGAGTTTCGTAAGTTTCTGCCAGGCAGCAACTTGTGATGAGAGAAACGAAAAGTTTCCTGTTTTTATCTGTTTTCTGGTTTGTTGAAAAACGTTGACAGGTTCTGACATACATAATTCCTACATGTTTATGTCTTAATCTTATGCGCTTCTTTTAGTGGATATCAAGGATAGAGATCTTCAAGGAACTCGATTAAAGCAGTTTAGAGAGGTTTTTTATGCATATGCGACGTATTTTGTTGGCATTTTCTTTATCAGTTTCAGCTGCTTCGGTAGCCTTTGCAGATTTAGTCAATCTAAATCAAGAAAATGGTTCAACAGATCGTATCGAGCAATTGACGCGTACTCTGGCACAGGGTGCATATACTCATCCAGATGATATCGATATTCCGGTGCAAACCAAATTGAATGTCCAGCTACGTGAAAAGCCAGTTGAGCTTAACAATCGCACGCTGGCACAGAAGTATGCAAATACCTCATCTAATCGAGCTGCTGCAAATAGTGCTTATTCCTGGCTGATCGCTCATCCCTTACCCAATTCTCGCGTAAGTTCAAATTACGGTGGTCGTACCATGGGTGGCCGTGCTGAAAATCACTCAGGTCTTGATCTTGCAGCGCCAAGTGGTACACCAATTTATGCCACAGGCCCAGGTATTGTAACCAAATCAGGTTGGGGTACGGGTTATGGTCAATATGTTGAAATCAATCATGGCAATGGCTATTTAACACGTTATGCTCATGCTTCACGTCTTATTGCACGTGTGGGAGAGCAGGTACAGGCAGGTGATCATATTGCCAACGTTGGCTGTACTGGCCGCTGTACCGGTCCACACTTGCATTATGAAGTAGTAAAAGACGGTCAACGTAAAAACCCATCTACTTATTTGGCTATGTTACCTTAAGTATAGACCTGAATTTCTATTAGGCTCTTTATACATAAGCATCTCTCCAATAAGCATTTCAAAGCGATTAAGCTAAGGCTCTTCAACCCACATTGAAGGGTTCTTCAGATAATCGCTTTTAAGTCTGATATTATCACCAACTATTATAATGAATGTATAATAAATCTCCTATATTGACTATTTTTTGTTATGTTGTGTAATTAAACGTCACCAATCATTTAGTTCCTAAATAGTACTGCCAAATCGCATTCAGCCAGAGCCATACCTGCTGAGGTCTCAAATATGGTACATATAAGACATTAAATTAGGCTTTTAGGAACTGTAGATTATGGCGTTTTATGGCGATACAGACGCGCAAGAAACCCAAGAATGGCAAGATGCATTTGACTCTGTTTTGCAACACATGGGTACCGAGCGTGCAGCATTTTTATTAGAAAAACTTTATCAACGCGCAATTGCAAAGCATGTTCCTATTCAGCGTTTAAATACTCCCTACTTAAATACGATTTCCGTTGAAGAACAACCGGCAATGCCGGGCGACCAGGATATGGAACGCCGGATTCGTGCGCTGGTTCGCTGGAATGCCTTGGCAATGGTATTACGCGCGAATAAAACCGGTGATGATCTCGGTGGTCACCTGGCGAGTTTTGCTTCTTCCGCAACCCTTTATGATGTGGGCTTTAACCACTTCTTCCGCGCCAATAGCGACAGCTTCGGCGGCGACATGATCTATTACCAGGGTCACTGTGCACCTGGTATCTATGCGCGTTCATTTTTAGAAGGACGTTTGACTGAAGAGCATCTGAATAATTTCCGTCGTGAAGTAGGCGGTAAAGGTCTGCCATCTTATCCGCATCCTTATTTGATGCCGGACTACTGGCAGTTCCCAACCGTATCGATGGGTCTGGGCCCAATCATGTCGATTTATCAGGCACATATTCAAAAGTACCTGATGAACCGTGGCCTGATCAAAGAAGAAGATCGTAAGGTTTGGGCGTATTTGGGTGATGGCGAGATGGACGAGCCGGAAAGCCTGGGTGCAATTTCTCTGGCAGGTCGCGAAAAGCTCGATAACCTGATCTGGGTGGTGAACTGTAACTTGCAACGTCTGGATGGTCCGGTACGTGGTAATGGCAAGATCATTCAGGAACTTGAGTCACTATTCCGCGGCGCAGGCTGGCGTGTGATTAAAGTGGTGTGGGGCCGTCATTGGGATCCACTACTGGATAAAGATAAATCCGGTGCACTGAAAGCAGTGATGGAAGAAGCCGTCGATGGCGATTTCCAGCGTTACCAGGTCAAAGGTGGTGCTTACGCACGTGAAAAGTTCTTCGGTAAATACCCAGAAGCCAAAGAGCTGGTCAAGGATTTAAGCGACGAAGATATTGATAATCTGAACCGCGGTGGCCACGACCCGTACAAAGTCTTTGCGGCTTATGCCGAAGCATGTACGGCCAAAGGTCAGCCGACCGTGATTCTGGCGAAAACCGTCAAAGGTTATGGTTTGTCCGAGGAAATCGAAGCAGTCAACAAAACTCACCAAATCAAGAAGATGCAAATCAATTCTTTGAAATACGTGCGTGACCGTTTCAATCTTCCGTTCACCGATGAACAGCTGGAAGAAGTACCATTCTACCGTCCAAGTGAAAATTCGCCTGAAATCAAATATATGAAGGCGCGTCGTGAAGCATTGGGTGGTTATCTGCCGGCACGTCGTAAGGAAAGCGAACAGCTGGCGATTCCTGGACTTTCAGTATTTGATTCGGTCTTGGCCGGTTCAAATGGTAAAGAACAATCGACCACGATGGTGATGGTACGTTTAATCTCTGCGCTTCTTAAAGAGAAAGCAATTAAAGACCGTGTTGTTCCGATTGTGCCAGATGAAGCACGTACTTTTGGTTTGGAGGGCATGTTCCGCCAGCTCGGTATCTATGCTGCGCATGGTCAGAAATATACGCCTGAAGACCAAGAACAGTTGATGCATTATCGTGAAGCCAAAGACGGACACATGTTGCAAGAAGGAATTAACGAAGCCGGCGCCATGAGTGCCTGGGCCGCGTTAGGCACCAGTTATTCAACCAATAACCTGCCAATGATCCCGATGTACATGTACTACTCGATGTTCGGTTTCCAGCGTATCGGTGATATTGCATGGGCAGCCGGTGATGCACAGGCACAAGGTTTCTTGCTCGGTGCAACTGCAGGTCGTACTACACTAAACGGCGAAGGCTTGCAGCATCAGGATGGTCATTCCCATATTCTGGCCAATACCATTCCAAACTGTGTCTCTTATGACCCATGTTTTGGTTATGAACTGGCAGTGATCGTGCATGACGGTTTACAACGTATGTATGTGAATCAGGAACGTGTGTTCTATTACCTGACCGTGATGAACGAAAACTACGAGCATCCGGAAATGCCAAAAGGTGTTGAAGAAGGCATCAAGCGTGGTATGTACTTACTGGAAGAAGATGAAAAAGCCACGGTTCAGTTACTGGGCTCGGGTGTGATCCTGCGTGAAGTGATCAAGGCGGCGAAGATTCTGCGTGAGGAATATCAAATTCACTCAAATGTCTACAGTGTCACCAGCTTCAATGAACTGGCACGTGATGGTATGGCATGTGAAGAATACAACCGCCTGCATCCACTTGCTGAGGATGTGAAAGAAGCATGGATATCGAAACAGCTACGCGGTACCGAAGGTATTGTGGTGTCTGCAACTGATCATATGCGTGCCTATAGCGAACAGATTCGTGCCTATCTTCCAGATGGCCGCCCATTTGTGGCACTCGGTACCGATGGTTATGGCCGTTCAGATACACGTGGTAATTTACGTAGCTACTTCGGTGTCGATGCTGCCCATATTGTGGTGGCAACTCTGAAAAAACTGGCAGATGAAGGTGAAGTTGATCCGCGCCTGGTGAAAGACGCGATCTCGACGTTTGAGCTGGATACCGATCGTCCGGTGGCTTGGGCACCGCAAGACACCCCATCTGTACATGCTGTTGCTGACTACAAAGAGGAGAACTAAGCATGCAAATTACGACTCCCGATATTGGTGTAGATCAGGCAACCGTGGCCGAAATTCTGGTCAAAGTCGGTGATACGATTGCGATTGATGACAGCATCGTGTTGCTTGAATCCGATAAAGCCTCTGTTGAAGTGCCCAGCACTTCAGCAGGGGTGGTGAAAAGCATTCTGGTCAGTCAGGGTGATGAAGTGACTGAAGGCGCGGTACTGATTGAACTGCAAGCTGAAGATGGCAGTACGGATGTGGTCGAGCCACAGCAAGCAGATGCCTCACAAAAAACCTCAGAAAATACACCTACGTCTTTGCCTGATCAGGAAATCATGCAAGAACTGGCATCACATCAGCCAAAAGTTTCTGCTGCGCCTGAGGCTCAAGCAAGTTCACAAGTGGTCGATGTTCAAGTCCCCGATATTGGTGTAGAGAAAGCCACTGTCGGTGAAATTCTGGTCTCTGTCGGTGATGAAATCGAGGTGGATCAAAGCATCGTGGTGGTGGAATCGGACAAGGCGACTGTTGAAGTGCCAAGTACGGTTGCAGGTACGGTGGAATCCATCGACATTAAAGAAGGCGACACGATTAAAGAAGGTGTGGTGATTCTAAAAGTGAAAACTTCAGGATCGACCCCGACTGTTGCAGCAGAAGCGCCAAAAGCTGAAGCTGCGCCAGTTCAAGATGCTAAAGCGGAGCCAGTGGCTCAAGCTGCAGCAGCACCTGCGGGTGAGGTTGAAGTGATGGTGCCTGACCTCGGGGTAGACAAAGCAGCTGTGGCTGAAATTCTGGTTTCTGTCGGTGATACGGTTGAAAAAGACCAGAGCATCATTGTGGTGGAATCAGACAAAGCCACGGTTGAAGTGCCAAGCACAACTGCTGGGGTGATCAAGGCGATTCATGTTGAGCTGGGACAAAATGTCTCTGAAGGCATTGCACTGATGACAATTCAAGCTGAAGCGCAAGCAGAGGCTGCACCTGTTGCGGCTAAAGCGGAAGCACCGAAAGCAGCTGTTGCACCAGTAGAGACCACCAAAGCAGCACCTGCGGCATCTTCTACTCCAGCGGTGGCGACCTCTGACAATGCCGACAAGCTGACGAAAGAGCAGAATGTCGCCAACTCGAAAGTCTATGCCGGCCCTGCTGTACGTAAACTGGCGCGTGAACTGGGCGTAGTATTGTCAGAAGTTCAGGCTTCAGGTTCCAATGCCCGGGTGATGAAAGAAGATCTGAAGGCTTATGTCAAAGCGCGCCTGACTGCGCCGCAGGCTGCTCCTGTAGCCGCTGCTGTTCAAGCCGCAGGTCTACCAAAATTGCCAGACTTTAGTGCTTTTGGTGGTGTGGAAGAGAAAGCCTTAACGCGTTTGCAACAAGTGTCTATTCCGCAGTTGTCGCTGAATAATTTCATTCCGCAAGTGACCCAGTTTGATGCAGCCGATATTACTGAACTGGAAGCGTGGCGTAATGAGCTGAAAGGCAACTTCAAGAAAGAAGGCCTGAGCCTGACCATTATGGCCTTCATCATCAAAGCAGTTGCGCACTTGTTAAAAGAAGAGCGCGAGTTTGCTGGTCACTTGGCCGATGATGGCAAGTCAGTCCTGCTACGTAACGAGATCCATATGGGGATCGCGGTGGCAACGCCAGATGGTTTAACGGTTCCGGTATTGCGTCATCCCGATCAGAAGTCGATTAAACAGATTGCCACTGAGCTGGGAAGCTTGGGTCAAAAAGCGCGTGACAAGAAATTGTCGCCAAAAGATCTGCAAGGGGCGAACTTTACCATTACCAGCCTGGGCTCAATTGGTGGTACTGCATTTACGCCGCTGGTGAACTGGCCGCAAGTGGCAATTCTGGGAATTTCACCTGCCACCATGCAACCGGTCTGGAATGGTGAAGGTTTTGATCCACGCTTGATGCTACCGTTGTCTTTGTCATACGATCACCGTGTGATTAATGGTGCAGATGCTGCGCGTTTCACCAACAAGCTGACCCAGCTGCTTAAAGATATTCGTACTTTATTGATCTAATCTGATCAGATCATTTCAATCATAAACCTTGCTTCGGCGGGGTTTATTTTTGCCACATTGAAAAATAATGGATTTGATTCTATACTTGGCGCACTTCATTGGGGAGTAGCCGCCTTTTGCGCAAAGCAGAAGGGTGATGGTCAACATATTTGTCCTGAACCGGACATGGTCATCATAGCAAAGAACCAAATGAGCTTCTCGAAGCTTTCTTTTGTTGGCAAGACCTTTGATTTACCACTCTGCAGATTTTGGCTAGCAGGAGCGGTGAGTCATTGGTATTGGATGCTAGCCAGAGAAAGACCTCATGTATGAATTCTTACTGTCGACCGCAATCGTGGCACTGGCTGAAATGGGTGACAAAACCCAACTGCTGGCTTTGCTGCTTGCCGCACGTTTTCGCAAACCCGTTCCTATTTTAGTTGCTATTTTATTGGCGACGCTGATTAACCATGGCCTTTCTGCGGTATTGGGACAATGGATCACCACGGTGATTGGGCCGGAAGTGTTGCTGTGGATTGTGTCGATTGGTTTTATTGCGATGGCGGCCTGGATGCTGATTCCGGATGAACTCGGAGATGAAAATGCCAGTATCAATAAATGGCAAAAATTCGGGGTATTTGCTGCGACCTTCATTTTGTTCTTTCTGGCAGAAATTGGCGATAAAACCCAGATTGCCACAGTCGCGCTGGCAGCACGTTTCGATAGTATATTCTGGGTGATGCTCGGTACCACTTTGGGGATGATGCTGGCCAATGCACCTGCGGTATTTCTAGGAGATAAACTGGCGAACAGGCTGCCGATCAGCCTGATTCATAAAATTGGCGCGGCCATTTTCCTGGTGATTGGTGTCGCCACTCTGCTTCAATATTATTTATTTTAAAAATACAGTAATAATTGCATGAATCCTGAGCTAAAAACTCAGGATTTTTTATGCCTAAAATAAGCTTAAAACTTTGATAAGTAGTGTGATATGGCCAGTTTTATTGATTGTAAGTTCAACTAAATACTTATATGTTATATGGGTATAAAACAGCACTTTTAAATTTAAATCGGGGAATATATACATGGTTTTTGAACGCACCACATCGCAGGTCCTGTTTGATGACGGGACACATAAATGCATCAGTTTTACCAGTCTGGTCAAAGGTGAAGGCGTTCAGGCAAACCAGTTTTTAATCATTGATAACGAGCGGGCGGCGGTACTCGATCCGGGTGGTGATCTCACCTATGTTCCGCTAACCATGGAACTGAATAAATACACCCGGTTGACCAATCTGGATTATGTCATGGCTTCGCATCAGGATCCTGACATCATTACTTCGATGCCACGCTGGCTGGTATATACCGATGCCAAAGTGGTGGCTTCCAAGCTCTGGGCGCGTTTCTTGCCACATTTAAACTCGGCTTTTATGAGTGACCGGATGAAAGGCAACTGGCTAGATCGGCTGGTCGAGCTCCCGGATCATGGTCAGATCATTCCTCTGGGTAATGCCAATATTGTGGCGGTACCAGCGCATTTTCTGCATTCAGTCGGCAATTTCCAGTTTTATGATCCGATTGCCAAGATCCTGTTTTCGGGAGATATGGGTGCATCGATGGTCGATGATGCTGCCAAACCATTGGAAAACTTTGCTGCGCATATCCCAAAAATGAAAAGCTTTCATCAGCGTTATATGTGCAATAACAAGGTGATTCGTCTTTGGGTGAACATGGTGCGGGGCATGGATATCGAGATGATTGTGCCGCAGCATGGCACGCCTTTTATGGGTAAAGAGCAGATCACCCAGTTTCTGGACTGGATTGAAACGCTGCAATGTGGCACCGACCTGATGGACGAAACTGTTTTTACCTGTCCTGAATAGTTCACAGAAAAATAAAATTTTTCTTGTGTAGAAAAACAACATTTTTTATATTTCTTCTCCAAAAAACTTTTTTTTGATCATGAGAACTTATAAGAAATGTTATCTCAAGTTCCAACACCAGATGCATGTTTAAGCTGCGGGGCGTGCTGCGCCTATTTCAGGGTTTCGTTTTACTGGGCAGAAGGGATTCATATGCCTGAGCATTATACGGAACCTGTAACAGCAGTTTATTCATGTATGGCTGGAACCAATCAAAAAAATCCACGCTGTATTGCACTGGATGGCACCATCGGCCAGCAGGTCAGTTGCGGTATGTATGAGCTGCGCAGTTCATCCTGCAAAGAAGTACAGATCGCCGATGATCAATGCAATAAAGCCCGTTTGGCACATAATATGTTGCCTTTTATTCAGATTGAAAATGATGAAGCTGACAATGATGACAGTTTTGAATACGTCAGCTAAATCGACCCAAAGCAGAGTTTAGGCTCTGCTTTTTAGCTTTTCAAAGTATCGGGATTGAGTTTAAGCATCAGACTACTGTGGTCAGTTCTTTTCTGATGTCGTAGTTCTCAAATTGATTCACTGGAAAAATCCAGCCCTCAAAACTATTTTAATGCAAAAATAATTTTGCAATTGCAATGAAATTTAAGTCGATATTTGTTTATAATAGTGCACGGAAATTACCAGTGAGACTGTTATGTTGACCATCGTTCAAGACGCGTTAACCTTCGATGATGTCCTATTACTCCCTGCCTATTCTACTGTTCTCCCAAAAGATGTCTCTCTAAAGACACGCCTGACCCGTGGCATTAACCTGAATATTCCTCTTGTGTCTGCAGCGATGGATACGGTGACTGAGTCCCGTATGGCAATTGCAATGGCGCAAAACGGTGGTATCGGTATTTTGCACAAGAACATGGATATCGCTGTTCAGGCTGCAGAAGTGCGCCGTGTGAAAAAATTCGAAGCGGGTATGGTCAAAGACCCGATTACAGTTACTCCTGAAACCACAGTACGTGAATTGATTGCTTTGACTCAAGCCAACAATATCAGTGGTGTACCAGTGGTGAAAGATGGCAAAGTGGTCGGTATTGTCACCGGTCGCGATACACGCTTTGAAACCAATCTTGAGCAGCCAGTCAGCAACATCATGACTGGTCAGGATCGTCTGGTAACAGTTCGCGAAGGCGAATCGAAAGAAAATATCCAAGCCTTATTACAGCAGCACCGTATTGAAAAAGTATTGGTGGTGAATGATCAGCAAGAGCTGAAAGGCTTGATTACGGTGACAGATTTCCGTAAAGCTGAACTTTATCCAAACAGCTGTAAAGATGATTTAGGTCGTCTACGTGTCGGTGCTGCAGTCGGTACCGGTGCAGAAACCCCAAGCCGTGTTGAAGCACTGGTTGAAGCTGGTGTCGATGCGATTGTTGTCGATACAGCACATGGTCATTCTGCGGGTGTGATCGAACGGGTACGTTGGGTTAAAGCCAACTATCCACAAGTTCAGGTGATTGGCGGTAACATCGCAACTGGCGATGCTGCATTGGCTTTGCTTGATGCAGGTGCGGATGCGGTTAAAGTCGGGATTGGTCCGGGTTCAATCTGTACCACACGTATTGTGGCCGGTATTGGTATGCCGCAAATTTCTGCAATCGATTCTGTTGCTAATGCGCTGAAAGATCAGATTCCGTTGATCGCGGATGGTGGTATCCGTTTCTCTGGCGATATGGCCAAAGCGATTGGTGCGGGTGCAAGTACCATTATGGTTGGTTCATTGATGGCCGGTACTGAAGAAGCACCGGGTGAAGTTGAATTCTTCCAAGGCCGTTACTACAAAGCCTACCGCGGTATGGGTTCGTTGGGTGCCATGGCGGGTGCAACCGGTTCGGCTGACCGTTACTTCCAGGACTCTAAAGCCGGTGCCGAGAAACTGGTTCCTGAAGGCATTGAAGGTCGCGTACCGTACAAAGGTCCAATGGGCAATATCGTGCATCAGATGATGGGCGGCCTACGTTCTTCGATGGGTTATACCGGTTCTGCCGTGATTGAAGACCTGCGTCAAAATGCCAAGTTTGTGAAAATCACTTCTGCCGGTATGTCGGAATCACATGTGCATGATGTGACCATTACCAAAGAAGCACCCAACTATCGCGTGGGTTAATCTCCTGTGATTTAAAATTTTTAAAAGCCGTCATGCAAATGACGGCTTTTTTATTTTGGTGTAAAGTGTGGCACAGGGAAAAAATGGGTGAGATCAATCATCCGCTAAGAAGTGAGATAAAGATGAGTTATTTTGGTACGGATGGTATTCGTGGAAAGTTTGGCGAATTGCCGATTACCCCTGAGTTTGCCCTGAAATTGGGGTTTGCAGCCGGTAAAGTTTTAAAGCGTCATAGTAAAAAAGCCAAGCCCTTGGTGGTTTTGGGTAAAGATACCCGTTTGTCCGGTTATATTCTGGAAGCCGCCCTCCAGGCTGGATTAAATGCCGCCGGCGTTTATGTTCATCTATTAGGTCCACTGCCAACACCGGCGATTGCCCATTTGACCCGCGCCTTGCATGCCAGCCTGGGAATTGTAATTTCTGCTTCGCATAATCCGTATTTCGATAACGGTATTAAGTTTTTCTCGGCGGAAGGCAAGAAATTACCGGATGCCTTGCAAGAAGAAATCAATCAGGAACTCGAACAAGATTTCATCATTGAAGATACCGCGAGCCTGGGTAAAAGTATCCGGGTCAAAGATGCCAATGGTCGCTATATTGAATTCTGTAAATCGACTTTCCCCTATCATCTGGACTTGAATGAACTCACCATTGTGGTGGATTGTGCCAATGGTGCCGCCTATAACGTCGGGCCTGCTGTGTTCCGTGAGCTGGGCGCACGTGTGATTGCCATTCATAATGAACCGACCGGGTTAAATATCAATAAAGACTGTGGTTCGACTCATCCTGAAAGCTTGCAACAAGCCGTGATCCAGCATCAGGCCGACTTAGGTGTTGCTTTTGATGGCGATGCCGACCGTGTAGTTCTGGTGGATCAGTCTGGAAAGCTGATTGATGGCGACCATATTCTGTATATTCTTGCCACGCAAAGCTCGAAAAAGCCGGCAGGTATCGTCGGTACCTTAATGAGTAATATGGCACTGGAACTGGCACTGGAAAAAGCTCAGGTGCCATTATTACGTGCCAAAGTCGGCGACCGTTATGTGTTGCAAGGTCTGGAAGAAAATGGCTGGACCATTGGTGGTGAGCCTTCAGGTCACATTCTGACTCTGGACAAGAGCACCACAGGCGATGCGATCATTGCCGCCTTGCAGGTCTTAACGGTGATGGTGGAACAGAAAAAAGCCCTGCATGAACTGGTAGCTGATTTTCAACTGTTGCCAAATGTCCTGGTCAATGTGCGTTTAGATGCCATGTTTGATCCTTATTCAGTACCGGCCTTGGCCGCTGAATTTGAAAAAGCCGAACAGCAGCTGAAAGGCCGTGGCCGTTTGTTGATTCGCAAATCAGGCACAGAACCAGTCATCCGGGTGATGGTCGAAGGTGATGATCTGGCTGAAGTTACCACACTTGCAAATAGCTTGGCAGATGCTGTACGTGCCAATGCTGCTTAACGGGAGCATAAATGATGAGTGATCTGATTAAGGATCTGAGTGAGCTACGCCTGAATTATGAAAAAGGCGAGTTGCAGGAACAGCAGGTCAATCCGAATCCGCATATGCAGTTCCTGCAATGGTTTAACCATGCACTGGAAGCAAAATCGCATGAACCCTATGCTATGTCGCTGGCGACTGCCAATGCACAAGGGCGTCCGCATGTGCGTACTGTGCTGTTACGTGGCGCCACTGAAGCGGGTTATGACTTCTATACCAATTATGACAGTCAGAAGGGTCTGGATCTGGCTGAAAATCCGTATGCCGAGCTGTTGTTTTACTGGCAGGATCAGGAGCGCCAGATTCGTATTTCGGGTCGTGTAATGAAAATCTCGGAAGAAGAATCCACCGATTACTATCATAAACGTCCACGTGATAGCCAGATTGCCGCACATGTCAGTACGCCGCAAAGCGGGGTGATTGGTAGCCGTGAAGAGTTGCAACAGCGTTTCTGGGATTTACATCATCAGGTTGCGAATCAGCAAGAGCTGGACAAACCGGTCTTCTGGGGTGGCTATCGTCTCGAGCCAGATTATTATGAATTCTGGCAGGGTCGCCCCAACCGTTTACATGACCGTCTGAGTTATCGTAAAAGCGATGATGGCTGGACTTTAGAGCGCTTAATGCCATAACCATGCAAAAACTGGAAATCAAGCAGCGACCTTTTGTAACTCGTCCTGAAAACTTATCGGGTGTTCCTACATTTGTAGCCGAGATTCTGGCCCGGCGTGGGGTAGAGTCCGAGCAGGAGCTGGAACTCAAGCTGAAGCATCTGCTGGCACCGACCATGAAAGGGTTGCCTGAAGCCATTCAACTGATCGATCAGGCGATTGATCGTGGCCAGAAAATCGTGATTGTCGGTGATTATGATGCGGATGGCGCGACCAGTACTGCTTTGATGGTACTGGCACTTCGGGATATGGGGGCAAAGGTCGATTATCTGGTACCGGACCGTTTTAAATATGGGTATGGACTGACACCTGCAATTGCAGACCTGGCCTTTGTCAATTTTACCCCTGATTTACTGATTACCGTGGACAATGGCATTTCCAGCCATGACGGAGTAAAACAGGCGCAGGATCACGGCATGCAGGTGATCATTACCGATCATCATCTGACGACCAAGCTGACACCCGAAGCTGAAGCGGTGGTCAATCCCAATCAACTGGGTTGCGACTTTCCAAGTAAAGCCTTGGCCGGGGTCGGGGTGGCTTTTTACGTTCTTGCTAATTTGTCCACACATCGTAAAAAACTGGGAAAATCCACCACCTCAATTATTAACTATCTTGATCTGGTGGCGCTCGGTACTTATGCCGATGTCGCGAGCCTGGACTACAACAACCGGATTCTGGTCGATGCAGGTCTGAAACGGATTCAGCAAGGACACTGCCGCGCAGGAATCAGTGCGCTACTTGATATTGCCAAACGTGACCCCGCTGGTCTGAAAGCTCAGGATTTGGGCTTTGTGCTGGGCCCGCGGATTAATGCCGCTGGACGCATGGAAACTATGGACATTGGCATCGAATGTCTGCTGGCTCCTGATCTGGCCACGGCCTATCCACTGGCTGAACAACTCAATCAGCTCAATGTCGAACGCCGTCAGGTGGAAGGAAAAATCAAGCAGGAAGCGCTGCTTGAGCTGGATAAAATTCAGTGGGATGCAACTGAACTGCCTGCTGCACTGATTATGTTTGAACAGCATTGGCATCAGGGCGTCATCGGGATTGTAGCAGGACGTTTGAAAGAGCAGTTTCATCGTCCAAGTATTGTCTTCGCTGCTGATGAAGATGGCATTCATATTAAAGGTTCGGCACGCTCGATTGAAGGTATTCACATTCGGGATAGCATTGAACGGGTTGCGGAACAGTATCCGCATCTGGTCAGCCACTTTGGTGGACATGCAGCTGCGGCAGGTTTGACGATAAAAAAACAGTACTTTTCTGAATTTAAACAGGTTTTTGAAAATCTCGTTGCACAGATGGATGAGGATTTATTCACTGCAACTTTATGGACAGATGGGGAATTGCCAAGTTCTGCTTTTCAGATTGAAACAGTCGACTTGTTGCAAAACTTAAGTCCTTGGGGGCAAAAATTTCCCCAGCCGACTTTTGAGGGTATATTTAAAATCATGGACTATCGCTGGCTTAAAGATGTCCATCTGAAATTGCGCGTGGCTTTGGAGAATGGTCAGGTGGTGGATGCGATTGCCTTCAATGCAGCGGATAAATATAGTTTTGACCCAATGAAAAATACGCGGTTGGTCTATGAGCTGGATAAAAATATCTTTAACGGCAATGTCAGCCTGCAGATGCGGATTATTCATTTAGAACAGTAGCTAATAGGCCATAAAAAACCGCTCACTAGAGCGGTTTTTTCTTTTCAACGGAGAGATTAGAAGCGGAAAGTACCGTTAATTCCAAAAGAGTCAGCACCGTCAGTAGTCGTATAATTTACGCCAGCTGCAATAGCAGGGGTAAAGAATTTTTGTGCGCGTACTGAGAAGACAGTATCAAAATCTTCTAAAGTTGTATCGTTAATAGATACACCAACGCTTAACGTTGGATCAATATAAAGATCAGCAGCAACACCATATGCTGTTTCATCACCGAAAGCAGTTGACGCTTCAAAGTTAGCGTAGTGGTTGCCAATGAGAGTTACATATTTAGCACGTAGAGTAAAAGCAGTATCATCTGCTAATGCAGAAGCAGAGCTAAAAGTATTGATAAAGCCTTTTTTGCCTGCTTGATACGCATCGATATTTTCTTTTGAAACACCAACCGCTAAAAGTAGGCCATTAATCGGTAAATAACCAGCTTCAACAGCGTAACCTGTATTGTCATCAGACACTTTACCAAATTCATTTTCAACAGTTACTTCTGCACGGTTTAAGCTACCAGCAACGTAGAATTGCGAATCTGGAATAAAGAATTCACCATTGATGCCCACAGTATCAATTTTAAGCTCAGCGCCTTCATCGTCAGTATTCGCATGAGCATAAGCTAAACCAATATTACTTGCTCTACCTAAAAAAGCTGCTTCAGCAAGAGGTGAATTTTTAACTTGCACTCCGTTTAAATAATATTTTCCACCAATAGAAAATGTATTTACATCATCACTAAAACCATCAAGATCTGTGTTCTCATATCCAGCATTGAGTTCAGCTTGATAAGCATGTGCAGTTCCCAGACCAGCAAGAAGCGCTGTAGCAAGAGCAAGTTTCTTAAGTATTTAGATTTCTCTCTTTGTTATAAAAATATGACTGTTTGATGAATAGTTGTAACAAATTGTACAGCTTATATTCGCCCCGTCAATGTGCAAAAAATACCTAAATGCTTGTTAAGAGTGCAATAAAAAACCCATCCGAGGATGGGTTTCTATGAATGACTAATTTTTGGTTTTAGATTAGAAGCGATATTTCGCTGCTACACCAAAAGAGTTGTAGTCATTGTTAAACTGTTCGCCAAAGCCGACACGGCCTTCCAAGCTCACTTGCTGGTTAATGAACTTACGTGCATTGATACCAAATTCGCTTTTGTCTGTAATATCATTGTTATGATAATCAGCACCGATACTCAAGGTTTTGTCGATGAAATAATCTGCTGCCAGATTGTATTCATCTAGATCACCGAACGCTGCACCTGCTTCCAGGTTAATGTCTTTACCGTTACTTAATGTAGTCACATATTTAGCGCGAAGTGTTGGATCTACGCCGTCATCGTTGTCATTATCCCAACCTTTCAGACCTGCAGCAATCAATAAACCTGGAGCTGGTAGATAACCAACTTCAGCTGCATAGGTGGTTAAATCATTTTCGAAATCATCATTGTCTTTCAAATCATGACCATTGACGTTACCGCTCAGGTAGAAGTCAGAATTTGGTACAAAGTATTCAACACCTACGCCATAACGATGCGCGTCATTATCACCAATTTCATTATATTGATATTGCGCACTCACGTTACTTGCACGATCAAGGAATGCTGCTTCTGCTAATGGTGCATTACGAGTTTGAACTGGATTGAAGTAATATGTACCATCAACACCGAAAGAACCGCTGGTTCCACCGTTGTCCGGATCAATTACTCCCGCTGATCCACCAATTTCAGCCTGGTAAGCATGTGCTGCTGTTCCAGTCATGGCTATTGCTGAAAGTAGTGCTGAAGCAATCGCTAATTTTTTCATGGTTAATACCCCTCAAATCGTGAGTTAAAATATTACACTTTTTGTTACAACTTTAAGTGTAGACCAATTCCAAAGATCGTCAATCACAGGAAAGTTACCGCAATGTGAATAGCGTAATCTTATGTAATTTTATCTAAATAAGTCACTGAATAATAAAAGTAAATTTATAATGTAGTGTTTTATTAAAACTGTGTAGATATTGTGGAATGTATTGAAATTGCTACTTTTTATTTTTTTTAGCATGCCTTTTAAAAAAGAAAAAAACGATCCACAGGCTTCAGAGACTAACTGAATAAATAGCAGCAAAAAATAATAGAAACCATTAAATAAAAAAATAACTAATAAAGGGATTTTAGGGCGGTGCTGAATTCTACAAATAAGTCCTAAGAAATAATCATTTGAACTTTTAGCCAACACTGAGGACGCGCAAACTGCAAAAAAAGACTGTGCTATAATCGCGGGCTAAATAATTTGTGCCTAATTCTGATTGAGAGTAATTCACGTGGAAATTAATCCGTATCTAAACCAATTAAAAGACTTAAACGAACGTGGTCAGACACTACGGGGGTATCTTTGACTACGATCTGAAAAAAGAGCGTTTAGAGGAAGTCCTGCGTGAATTAGAAGATCCCACCATCTGGAATGACCAGAGTCGTGCCCAGGCCATGGCCAAAGAAAAAGGCGAACTTGAGAACGTATTAAATGTGCTGGATGGTTTGACCACACAGCTTGAAGATGCGCAGGCCTTGCTTGATCTGGCAGTGGAAGCGGATGATGAAGGCTTACTGGAAGATGTACAGGCTGAACTGACTACAGCTGAAGAAGAACTGGCTAAACTTGAATTCCGTCGTATGTTCAACAATCCGATGGATCCTAATCCTTGTTATTTAGAAATTCAGGCCGGTTCGGGTGGTACTGAAGCGCAGGACTGGGCATCCATGCTCATGCGGATGTACCTGCGCTGGATTGAACGCCATGGCTTTAAAGCAGAAATCATGGAAGAATCGGACGGTGATGTTGCAGGGCTTAAATCAGCGACGATTCGTGTAGACGGTGAATATGCCTATGGCTGGTTACGTACCGAGTCAGGCGTACATCGTTTAGTGCGTAAATCGCCATTTGACTCGGGCAACCGTCGTCATACCTCATTCTCGGCTGTGTTTGTTTCGCCTGAAGTCGATGACAATATTGAGATCGAAATTAATCCGGCAGATGTGCGTACCGATACCTATCGTGCATCGGGTGCCGGTGGTCAGCATATTAACAAAACAGATTCTGCGGTTCGTTTAACGCATGCACCGACCGGGATTGTAGTGGCCTGTCAGAACCAGCGTTCACAGCATGCCAACCGTGACCATGCTTGGAAGCAGTTACGCGCCAAACTTTATGAACGTGAAATGCAAATTCGTAATGATGCTGCAAAAGCGCTGGAAGATACCAAGTCTGATATCGGCTGGGGAAGCCAGATTCGTTCATACGTTCTGGATGATTCACGTATTAAAGACTTACGTACCAGTGTCGAAAGTTCCAATACCGGCGCGGTTCTGGATGGCGATCTGGATAAATTTATCGAAGCAAGCTTGAAACAGGGCTTGTAAGAAATTGTTTAAATAGCTGGCGTAACCAAGTTAGTACAGACTGTGACTCTTATATCTAAATTTATCGATATATAAATCGATAAAATGCGATATAATCGGTTTAGATGCTGAAACAAATTTTGTTACGCTACAGATTGTGATGTACCTATGGATCTTGATCTAATTTTTAAAGCCTTAGCCAATCCGATACGCCGGCAGATTCTGGAATGGTTGAAATCGCCAGAACAATATCTGTCTGTGGAAGAGTGTGGCGGCTTTCAACGTGGGGTCTGTGCAGGGCAGATTGAAAAGTTAGGACAAGTCTCTCAGTCCACCATGTCCAATCATTTGTCTGTCTTGCAGCAGGCCGGTTTAATCACCGCGACCAAGCACGGACAATGGTCTTATTTCTCGCGTAATGAAGCTTTGATTCAGCAATATATCGACTATATGCAACAACACCTTTAATCCAACAGGTGGGAGTACCGATGGCTGAATTAAATTCTCCTTTAACGCTCGGCGCGTTAGAACTTAAAAACCGTGTCATCATGGCACCGCTTACGCGTAGTCGTGCAACTGACGACCGCGTACCAACGCCAATGATGGCCGAATACTATGCACAACGTGCAAGTGCCGGTTTAATCATTTCTGAAGCCACGGTGATTTCTGAAGAAGCCAATGGTTACCGTAATACTCCTGGTCTCTTTACTGATGCGCAGGTAGCAGGCTGGCAGCAGGTGACTCAAGCGGTACATGACCAAGGTGGCCTGATTGTGGCGCAGCTGTGGCATGTGGGTCGTGTGTCTGATCCAGAACTGTTAAATGGTGAAACGCCAGTATCGGCGAGCAGTGTACAACAGGCCGGTCATGTCAGTTTATTACGTCCAAAACGTCCTTATGTGTTGCCGCGCGCGCTGGAAATTTCTGAAATTCATGCGATTACCGAACAATATAAACAGGCGGCAATTTGCGCCAAAGCTGCCGGTTTTGATGGAGTTGAACTGCATGCCGCCAATGGTTATCTGATTGACCAGTTCCTGCAAACCAAGACCAACCAGCGTGAAGATGAATACGGTGGTTCAGTCGAAAACCGTGCCCGTTTCCTGCTGGAAGTCATGGATGCACTGATTGATGTCTGGGGTGCAGGCCGTGTCGGAATTCATTTGGCACCGCGTGGCGATGAACACGATATGGGCGACAATGATCCACGTGAAACCTTTGGTTATGTGATGGAACAGTTGGGCAAGCGCCAGATCGCGTTCTTCTTTACCCGTGAATATCTGGCGGAAGACAGTATCTCGGAGTATATGAAACAGCGTTCAAACGGCGTGCCGTATATGGCCAATATGCGTTTAAGTCGTGACGATGCGATTGAATTGCTGGCTTCAGGCAAAGCAGATGCGGTAGCTTTTGGTAAGGCTTATATTGCCAATCCGGATTTATACGAGCGCCTACTCGAAGATGCACCGCTAAATGAACTAAAGCTGGAAAATATGATCGGAACCAATGTCGCAGAAGGCTATATTGATTATCCGACATTGGCTGAAGCAGACGCTTTAACTACTGTAGAATAATCTAAAAATGAGCCACATCGATTAACATGTCGATGTGGCTCTGTTATATTTTGTCGATTGAATCTGTTTCGAGGCGCATTTGGCTACTCCATTTTGGTATAACGCAGCGTTAGCTCTGATTAAACCCTTATATCAATCGCGTATTCGTAAACGTGCGACCGATCCTGAACAATTACAACAAGAACTGACAGAACGTTTCGGCCCATTTCAGCCGCCCAAAAATCTGCATGCCATCTGGTTTCATGTGGTCTCGGTCGGTGAGACCAATGCTGCCCAGCCTCTCATCGAACATTATTTAAAATCGGGTCATCCGGTGCTGGTCACCAATACCACCAAAACCGGTCAGGCACGGGCCAAATCACTTTTTTTAAAAACACCTTATCTGGATTTATTTCAAGCGGTCTATTTACCTGCTGATCAGAAAGTACTGATCCGTGATTTTTATCAGCAGTATCAGCCAAAACTGTTATTACTGATGGAAACCGAGCTTTGGCCGAATCTGCTGGATCAGGCACCAGAGTTTGATGTAGCCACGATTTTGTTAAATGCGCGTCTTTCGGAAAAGTCGGCCAAGGGCTATGCCAGGGTTAAAGGTCTGACCCGGAGCATGCTACAGCAGTTAAGTCAGCTTTTGGCACAAGATACTGCCACCCAGCAGCGTTATATCGAGTTGGGAATCACCGCCGAAAAAACCCAGGTTTTGGGCAATATCAAATTTGATATTACTGCACCACAAAGTTTTGTAGAACATGCTGCAAACTTGAAGCAAGCATGGCAACTGGCAGGTCGCAAAATTATGATACTGGCCAGTACCCATGCGCCTGAAGAAAAAGAAATTCTAAGCGCTTTAAAATCGGCTTTAGATAGCAACCCAAAACTTTTATGTATCGTCGTACCCCGTCATCCGGAACGTTTTGATGAGGTGTTTCAGGCTGCACAGAGTTTAAATTTAATAACTCAGCGCCGTAGTTTGGCCCAGAACATTGAAGCAGATACCCAGGTTTATCTGGCGGACTCGATGGGGGAAATGTGGCTCTGGTATGCTTTGAGTCAAGCCTGTTATGTCGGTGGCTCGCTGAATGAGCCGGGTGGTGGGCATAATATTCTGGAGCCGATTGCCTTGAATGTACCGACTGTTTTAGGCAAAAACTATTTTAATTTTCAGACCATTGTCGATGAATTCGTTCAAGCAGATGCAGTAGAAGTTGTGCAGGATGCGCAGCAGGCGGCAGAGGTATTGCTGGAACTTTTGCAAGATCAAATCAAGGCACAACGTTTAAATACAGCAGCGCAGAGAATTATGCAGTTAAATACGGGATCGCTTGCCAAGCATATTCAGGTGATTGATCGGTATCTTTAATTGATATTGATAAGTAACAGATATTGGATTTACCAAGACGGCAAGGATGCCGTCGTTAGGCTGTGTGGATTGAAGTTTTTTCAATATTTCTAAGCTGGCTTATCTAGCCTACTTTTCAAAGATGAAAAGTAGCAAAAATCTTTTGTATCACTGAAGGGATGTCCTTATCCCTCAGGGATACGCGCGACATCCATGTCGCTACCCTCTAGCGGATAGAGGTCATTCAACAGTTCTTCGGTATAAAATCTTCTATGAATATTGTCCTGCTTGACCATCGACAAACACAATCGGATCTCTGGACGATTTCATCGAAACGTCAACTGGAACATTTACAGCAGCATGTGCAGATTCAGGTTGGAGATACCTTAAAAGTAGGAGTGCTGGAAGGTCAGCGTTATCTCACCGAGATTGTCGAGATTTCTGAAAAGGCAGTGCGACTAAAACCGCTTCAAGAGGATGCTGTTCCAAAAAAATTACCCGTAACTTTAATTGTGGCCTTGCCACGGCCGAAAGTGCTGCGCCGTCTGATCATGGACAGTGTCACTTTGGGCGTGGAAAAAATCATTTTACTGCATAGTTATCGCGTCGATAAAAGCTACTGGCAAACCCCATTTTTACAGCAGTTAAATCATTATATCGAGCTGGGACTGGAACAGGCAGGGGATACGATAGCTCCGAAAATCGAGCTGTATAAACGTTTTAAACCTTTTGTTGAAGATATTTTGCCAGGCTTGATTACGGCTGACCGACCCGCTTATGTGGCACATCCTTATGCCGAACAATCCATGCCTTTTGCGATTCCGCATCCTTGTACGATGATCATCGGCCCGGAAGGCGGATTCATTCCGTATGAAGTAGATTTACTGGTTAAAAACGGCTGTCAGGCTGTGAGTCTGGGCAACCGTATTCTCCGCACTGAAACCGTGATTCCCTATGTCCTAGGTCGTCTGTTTAGCACGAGCTGAGGCATCTTCATTGCCTTCGCCGCGATAGACTTTGACTTCCTGTACCGGATAAGGAATTGAAATATGATGTTCGGCAAACGCCTGAATCACGCGTTCCTGCACCGCACTGATTGAGGTTCCTGTGCCTGTCTCAGTGGTATCGACCCACCAGAGCGCTTTTAAGGTAATGGAAAAATCAGCCAGCGCCGTGACATTGACACTAAAGCCCGGCTGACTGAGGATGGTCGGGTCTTTATCTAAAATGGCGGTAATCAGGTCTTTGGCTTTCTGGATATCATCTTCATAGCCAATACCCACTACAAACTCACAGCGACGGCGGGTATAGGCCGTGTTTACCGTCACGGCACTGGTATAGACCGTGGCATTGGGAATCACGATACGGCGGCCATCCGGTGAACGCAAAAAAGTCGCACGAATCTGGATATCTTCGACTGTGCCTTCCATGCCATTGACGATAATATCATCGCCAATCTTGAATGGTTCACCGAGTAAAATCAGCACACCAGAAAGCAGGTTCTGGAAAATATCCTTGAAGGCAAAACCAATGGCGACTGAACCAATCCCGAGGGCACTCATGAGCTGACCCGGGGTAAAGCCAGGCACGGCAATGACCAGTCCAATCAAAACACCAAAGAAAATAATAAAGGTACTGCCGACACGGTTCAGGACCAATACCAGATTCTGGCGGGTATAAGAGCGGTTCTCTAAAGTTTTGCGCACAAAAAACTTAAACAGTTTTGACAATAGCCAGAAGATGACAATGACCAACAGCGCAATACAGAAATAAGGCACACGCTCCCAGAAACCTTCCATGATCTTGTCAATGGTGCTATAGGCATCGTTGTACTTGGCAGTATGTTCAATCACGGTCTGGGTGGTTTTTTCAGTTGCCTGATGCAACAACTCCGTGGTGCCCTCAGTGACCTGGCTTAAGGTATTATTTTGCTCTGCCACAAAAATTCCATCATTTAAATTTTGCCTATTTTGCCTGATGTTGAGCAAAAAATTAAGAAGCGCTATCCGCCAGGAATGGATATTTCCTAAAAATAAGCAGACGGCTGTTAAAAATATTGTGTGGTTTTTTGCATGATCTCAGGCGGGATATGTGGCTGTTCTCCACCGCTCATATAACCCAATAAAGCCAGCGACCCAGATAGGCTCAGTAGTATCAGGACAATCATCAGCCAGGCCAGCATCTTTTCCCAGAGCAGGGTCATCCGCGCAGGGCCGTAGTCATTTATGCCGCGATCTCCCGAACCAAAAACGATATAAAGCCATACAAAAATGTTTACCAAGGGCAGCAACAGCAGCAGCGCCCACCAGCCACTGCGGTTCATGTCATGCAAACGGCGAACGGTCACCACTAAAGCGAAATAGGCATAGACCAGAATCATGATCAGCACGCCGATACCGGCCAAGCCTTGTAGTGAAAGCAGCCAGTTAGAATCCATTGAATGGACTGCAATATTCACAATATCAATACTTAAGCCCAGCGCAATACTGCTAAACAGGAAGATGAAATGTAGAAATGCTGACCACGCAATAAAACTCAGACGCCCGAAACGGCCTTTTATCGACAAGGGATGATCCGTTGCCACTAAAGCGGGAGGGGTGAAATAGGGAGATTCTGGCGATTTCATAAATATGATCCTGAACTGAACAAGACGAAATAAGAGCGAGAGCTAAATTCTATTTTTTAAAGGGCATTGCTACAGATCATACACAGTTATGCAGAATATTCTGTACTGTAAGTTGTGCTTTATTTTGTTTGAATTTGAATAAATAATCTACGACGAAAGCATGATTGCCGGATTCGAAATAAGCAGGCCATACTGCTATTATGCATAAAAAACAATCAACAACACAGCATTAACCTCTCGTGATGAGATAGAACAAAATCAAGGAAGTGACATATGCAAGAGATCTATCCAGTACCCGAAGATTTTAAAAAAACAGCACGCACGCTTGAAGACCAGTATTTCGAACGTTATCAACATTCCATCGAGCAGCCAGAAGCATTCTGGACAGAACAGGCACAACGTCTGGACTGGATCAAGCCTTTTACCCAAGTCAAAAATACCAGTTTCGATCCCGACAATTTTAAAATTGAATGGTTTGCTGATGGTCAGCTCAATGTCAGCGCCAACTGTCTGGACCGTCATCTGAAAGAACATCCCTATAAGCCGGCCATTATCTGGGAAGGGGATCATCCTTCACGGCACAAGATTATTTCTTTTGCCGAGTTGCATGACGAAACCTGCCGTTTCGCCAATGTGCTGAAAAAAAATGGCATTGCTAAAGGCGACCGGGTGATGCTGTACATGCCCATGGTCTCTGAAGCCGCGATTGCCATGCTGGCCTGCGCGCGCATCGGGGCGGTGCATTGCGTGGTATTTGGTGGGTTTTCACCGGATTCTCTGGCCAGCCGGATTGAAGACTGTCAGGCCAAAATGGTGATTACGGCCGATTCCGGTATGCGCGGCGGGAAACCGATTCCGCTGAAAGCCAATGTTGATGAAGCCCTGAAACTGGCTGGTACAGACTCCATTCAAAATGTAATAGTGGTGCATCGCACCGGCAACCCGATTGAAATGCAAGAGGGGCGCGACCTGTGGTATCACATGGAAATCATGTCGGTGAATGACATTTGCCCACCGGAACCGATGAATGCCGAAGATCCGCTATTTATCCTGTATACCTCAGGTTCGACCGGCAAGCCCAAGGGCGTGATGCATACCACGGGCGGTTATTTGACTTATGTGAATTGCAGTTTCCGCGAAGTGTTTGACATCAAACAGGATGATATCTTTTGGTGTACCGCAGATGTCGGCTGGATTACCGGACATTCCTATGTGCTGTATGGCCCATTGTCGAATGGCACCACGACTCTTATGTTCGAGGGTGTTCCGCAGTATCCGAGCTGGGCGCGTACCGGACACATTGTCGATAAGCATAACGTCACCATTCTCTATACCGCACCGACAGCCATCCGCGCCATGATGCGTGAAGGTGATGCCTTTGTGCGGGAAAGTGACCGCAGCAGCCTGAGAATTCTAGGTTCGGTGGGTGAGCCGATTAATCCTGAAGCCTGGAACTGGTATTACACCGTGGTCGGTGAAAGTCGCTGTCCCGTCATTGATACCTGGTGGCAGACGGAAACCGGCGGTTTTATGATTACGCCATTGCCAGGCGCGACTGATTTGAAACCGGGTTCTGCAACACGGCCTTTCTTTGGGGTACAACCTGCGATTGTCGATGCGGATGGTAAGGAGCTGGAAGGCGAAGCTGAAGGCAATCTGGTGATTAAAGATTCCTGGCCGGGCCAGATGCGAACCATCTGGGGTGATCCGGAACGTTTTATCGAAGCCTATTTCTCGACTTATCCGGGTACTTATTTTACCGGAGATGGCGCGCGTCGCGATAAAGACGGTTATTACTGGATTACTGGCCGGGTCGATGATGTGCTGAATGTGTCCGGACACCGTTTAGGCACAGCTGAAGTTGAAAGTGCGTTGGTGGCCCATGAAGCAGTGGCTGAGGCTGCTGTGGTGGGTATGCCGCATGACATTAAAGGGCAGGGAATTTGTGCCTTTGTCACCTTACAGGCCGACGTGACCAGTTCAGATGAATTGCGTGCTGAACTGGTGAGCTGGGTGCGCAAGATTTTGGGGCCAGTGGCGACACCTGATGCACTGTACTGGGCACCCGCTTTGCCCAAAACCCGTTCAGGGAAAATCATGCGCCGGATCTTGAGAAAGATTGCAGCCAATGAGCTGGATAGCCTGGGCGATACCTCGACATTGGCTGAACCACAAGTGGTGGATCATCTGATTGCAGAAGTACAAGCCAATCCTCGTTAAATAGCTAAAGTCCACAAGCAAAATACCGGCTGCACGCAGCCGGTATTTTTAGATCAGGAATAAGCTCTGCATGCTTTCGAATATAGCGCAACGTCTTGATCTGCTAAGCTGCCCACATGCTGAACATGAGTTAAAATAATGAATGTACAATCACCATATTTAGATCAATCTCCTGTCGATATTGCCCAGAAACTGGCAGAACAATTTGCCCAAACTGCCGCAGTGCGAGACAAGCAGGGCGGTAATCCCAAGCATGAACGAGACCTGATCCGTAACAGTGGTCTGCTCGGCTTGTCTATTCCTGTTGCCTATGGTGGACAGGGTGCAGACTGGCGGACAATTTTTAAAACCATTCAGACCCTGGCGCAGGTCGATAGCTCTCTGGCGCATATTTATGGATTTCATCATTTATTGATTGCCACCGTACAGCTATTTTCCCAACCTGAGCAATATGGCAAATGGTTTGCACAGACTGTCCAAAATAATCTGTTCTGGGGCAATACTCTCAATCCGCTGGATCGTCGTACCACGGCAACTCAAGTCTCAGAACATGAATATATTTTCCATGGTGATAAAAGCTTTTGTTCTGGTTCGATCGATTCGGATATGTTGCTGTGTTCAGGTTATAACGAAGCAGGAAAATTGCTGATTGGCGTGATTCCTACCCAGCGACAGGGTGTGAGCTTTCTAGGCGACTGGAACAATATGGGCCAGCGCCAGACTGACAGCGGCACCAGTCATTTTGAACAGGTCAACATTCACCGGGATGAATTGCTGCTCAATCCGGGGCCACTGAGTACGCCGTATTCCAGTTTACGTCCATTGATTGCGCAGCTGATATTTGTGCATATGTTTCTCGGTGTCGCCGAAGGGGCTTTTGAAGTTGCCAAACAGACCGTACAAACCCAAAAAGCCTGGTCAAAATCCTTGGCTGAACATGCAGTGAATGATCCTTTTACCCAAAAGCATTTTGCCGAGTTTTATGTGCAGCTGGAAAGCGTGCGTTTATTGGCAGATCAAGCCATTCAGACCTTGCAGAAAGCTTGGAATATCGGCCCTGATCTGACTGCCGAGCAGCGTGGTGAAGTCTCGATTGCGATTGCCACCGCCAAAATTGCCGCGACCAATAGCTCTTTATATATCACCCAGAATATTTTTCAGGTCATGGGTGCACGGGCAACGACTGCGCAACTGAATCTGGACCGGTTCTGGCGTAATGTTCGGACTCAAACCTTGCATGATCCGGTGGATTATAAATATCAGGAAGTGGGGGAATGGGTGCTGACCGGAAAAGTGCCTGATCCAAGTTTTTATTCCTGATCCTAATAATAAAACAGCCTCTATATGAGAAGCTGTTTTATTATTTTTAAGATGACGGGTCTTTTTTAAAGCTGCTTAAAAGCCTCGATTGCCCGGACACGGGAAGATTTTAAATCCACAAGCGGTTTTGGATAGTCCAGTTCACGGTCAGGGTTTTTGGCGTAGGGTTCATGAATGCTTTTGGCATCCAGATGCGCCAGTTCAGGCACCCACTGACGGATATAATCCCCATTCGGGTCGAACTTCTGTGACTGGCTGACCGGATTGAAAATCCGGAAATAAGGCACCGCATCCATACCCGTCGAAGCACACCATTGCCATCCGCCATTATTGGCTGCCAGATCACCATCAATCAGCTGCTGCATGAACCAGCTTTCTCCCAAACGCCAATCGATCAGCAGGTTTTTGCACAGGAACATTGCGGTAATCATGCGCACCCGATTATGCATCCAGCCGGTGGCCAGTAGCTGCCGCATCCCGGCATCTACAATCGGGATCCCGGTTTGGCCCTGTTGCCAGGCTGCCAAATCTTCAGGTGCATGCCGCCACTGGATTTTATCGGTATTTTCTTTAAACGGGCGATGTCTGGAAACGCGGGGAAAATCGAACAGGGTATGCTGATAAAACTCACGCCACAGCAGTTCATCCAGCCAGGTTTGTTGACCGAGATCATCGATCTGGAAATAGCCATGATGTTGTTTAAACAGCGCCTGAATGCACTGGCGGATCGAGAGAATGCCGATATTTAAATAAGGCGAGAGTTGACTGGTGCCATTAAGCGCTGGAATATCACGATCTGTTTGATAGCTGCTTAAGCGGTCTTCGATAAAATCATCCAGCATCTGTAGGGCATGAGTTTCATCTACGGGCCAAAGTTTTTCAGAATTTTCTATTGAATAGCGACCCGCAAACTTTTCCAGATCAAAATGTGTCAGCTCTGCAGGCAATTCGAGCAAGTCCTGAGACGCAATCACAGGATAAGCAGAAGGCACATCGAGAATCAGCCGCTCATAGCATTTTTTCTTAAAGGCACTATAGACTTGATAGGGTTGATTGGACTGATTGCGGATACTCGCCAATGGAAAGAGGGTGCGATCATGATACAGCTCGACCCGAATCTGCTGCTGTTCTAGTCGTTGCTGAACCTTGAAATCACGCTGTAGTTCATTGACCCCAACTTCAATATGTGCATGCACGCTATCAATCTGCAAGTTTTGGCAGAGTGCTAACATCTCATCAGCAAGATTACGCCACAAGCCGACTTCTCGCACAATTAAAGGAATATTCAGTTGTTCTAGTTGCTGTTTGAAAACCTGTAGCCGTCGCAGATAAAAATCGATTTTGATCGGCGCATCTTGATGTAACTGCCATTGCTCAGGAGAAAGCACCACCAAAGCCACACAGGGGCCTTGTTGAGTGGCATGCCACAAAGCGGCATGGTCTTGAATTCGAAGGTCTTGGCGAAACCAGATCAGATGCATGGTACTTTCTTAAATCAGGGAGTTAGCCTGCATTTTAGGCAATCTGCTACCGATGGAATAGTATTAAAATATTAATATGATAGGAGACTGATTTTTGCACGTACCAGTCTCTTTATACCATTAAGCTTTGGCTTGATAAATATTTTCCAGAGTATCCACCAAAGTACGGGTCATCTGGTCAATTTCATAATTCACTGTATCGCCCACCTGGATGTGCTTCCAGGTGGTCAGACGCAAGGTTTCTGGAATCAGGTCAATCGAAATTTCACTGTGGGCACGATCGACACGGTTCACGGTCAGGCTGCAGCCATTTAGCCCGATAAAGCCTTTTAGGAAGAAGTACTTGATATTGCCCTCTGGAATCTGTAAATCGATATGCAGGGTTTCACCGCGAGCTTCAATCTGGATGACCTTAGCCCTGCCTTCAATATGGCCATACAGATTATGTCCACCGTTTTCTGCACCGACTTTGGCAGAGCGTTCAATATTCACTTCATCACCAATTTTTAAGGCTTTCAAGGTGGTAAGCGCCAAGGTGACATTGGAAATATCAAAATGAATCTGTTTCTGCGCCCGGTCAATCGTGCTCACCGTGAGACAGACACCATTTACTGCCACACTGGCGCCAATAAACACATCTGCAAAAAAGCCGTGCTGATCACTGACCAACAGGGTAATAAAACCATCGCCTTTGCGAATCTCGATGACCTGTTCCAGGCCTTGGACAATACCGGTATACATAGTTAAAACGTCTATTCTTGCAATTGCATCCCATTGTAGGCAGGAAAGCTAAATCCGGCTAGCGCTTTACTGGACTGCTTGGTTTCTGTCCGGATAAAAAAACCCTCAAGCCGAGCCTTGAGGGGAAAATTTGCAATGTGCCGTCATTATTATAATATTTGGGCATAAGCACCACTTAGATTTAAGCGGATTTAGCCTGCACAACCTGCTGTTGTTGTACTTCTAGCTCACGCACCAATGGCAACACCTTTTCTCCAAAATATTCGACTTCTTCAATACAGTGCAAGAAACCGGAAAGCACCAGATCGACTCCAATATTTTTTAAAACTACAATACGTTCAGCAATTTGCTGCGGTGTGCCAATTAAATTGGTCTTGAAACCGTCGTTATACTGGACTAAATCTTCAAAACTTGATTTTGCCCAGTTGCCTTCGCCTTCAGTTGTCGAGGCACCGGCTTCACGTGTCGCTTCAGCAAAATTTTTCACTGCTTTGATATTGGCCTTATCAATAATTTCCTGTAACACCGCTTTGGCTTGTTCTTCAGTATCACGTGCGATGATAAAGGCATTGACCCCAATTTTTACAGTGTGATTATTGGCCCGGGCTTTTTCGCGAATATCATCAATCTGTTTTTTCAGCTCTTCAGGGGTGTTGCCATTGGTGAAATACCAGTCTGAAACACGTGAAGCCATATCGCGCGCCGCACGTGAACTGCCACCCTGAAAAATCTCGACCGGTTTATCCGGGAGCGGTTGTGGGCGTAAGGTATAGTCTTTAAATTGATAGAACTTGCCATCAAAATTAAAGTGATCCGTATTCCAGATTCCGCGCAAACTGCGAATAAACTCTTCTGAACGGGCATAACGCTGGTCATGCTCTGGCCATGCTTCGCCAATCGCATCAAATTCGCCACGGAACCAGCCACTGACCACGTTAATCGCAATCCGGCCATTGCTGAGCTGGTTAATGCTGGCCAATTGTTTTGCCGCAAGCGCAGGTTTCCACGGCCCGGGTAAAATTGCTGCAATTAACTTGATCTTGCTGGTTTGTGCGAGCAAGGCATGACTGAAGCTGACAGATTCATGCTGGTTTTCTGCACCATAGCTTGACGCAAAACGAATCTGGGTCAGACCATATTCAAAACCGCTTTTTTCTGCTGCTTGTGCCAGACGCACGTTATATTCATAGCTCCAGTCGGTACGCTGTTCGATGGTACTGACGACAAAACCGCCACTGACATTCGGAACCCAATACGCAAATTTGATGTCTTGCTGTATTTGCTGTTGTGACATATTTCAACCCTCGAAGTGAAAATCGCTGATCAAGCAACTTGCGTTTGCGCTGATTTTTTACTGTGCAAGCGGGATTCTGCTGCATCCAGACTTGGTACAGCCGCAGAGGGCAAGACTTCTTCTTGTTCGATTTGTTTATTGATGCTCAAGTTCTGGTTGGCCTGTTGGGTTTTTGCTTTAACGACTTCGGCACGTTGTCCTTTGGCCGGTGTCCATTCCAGAATAGGCAGGGCACGTGCTACTGCCAGGGTAATACGATCGCGGAGCAATTCACTGTGAATGGTATATTCAGGAGTGAAATCACGATCAGTCGCATACACGCCAATCGGTAAAGTCTGAGCCTGGAAGAAGCTGAATAATGGACGTAATTGATGTTCGAGCACCAGCGCATGTCGGTCACTACCACCTGAAGCTGCTAAAAGTACCGGTACATCGACCAGTGCAGTCTGCTCGACAAAATCAAAGAAATGTTTAAACAAGCCGGTAAATGAAGCGCGATATACGGGTGTACCAACAATCAGCGCATCTGCAGCTTCGACTGCGGCCAGATCATCCTGAACGCGCTGCGGTAATTGATTACGATAAATCGCACCACCCAGGAGCGAACCAATTTCACTAAATTTAATAAAATGTACATGAATTGGTGTCGCTTCACCCAGTTCATCAATAATGGCCTGAACCAAGGCTTCTGTTTTAGACGGATGATTTAAACCACCCGATACGGCAACAATATTTAAGGGTTTTTGCGCATTAAAATTAGACATGTTTAGAACCTGAAAAATAGGAGTAATCTCGGAATGTCCTTATTAATCCCGATTCAGTGCCGGGCTGTAAAATAACGAAAAGCTGAAAAGTTATCTGATTTTTCGATATATGAAAAAAGCCTGGTTTATAAGCATTAATTTTAATATAAGTTTTTGATATGTAGATTTATATTGAATATAGCTAAGCTTTTTAATTTAGGAATACGTTATATATAAAAAAGTGATGAGAATTAAATAATTATTGAAATACCGCGAAAAATGGTGATTTTGAAGAAAAACTGCATATTATTTTAAAAATTGTAGAGTCTTGCATATCCTTAACCGGGTTGTGTGGTTAGAATAGGGTCTACCGTGCCAAGATCTCTCTCACGTTGCCTATGAATATTTTAATCGTTGATGATCATCCACTATTTCGTCATGCCTTGATTCAGGCTGTACGTTATAGCCTGCCACAAGCCCAGATTCATGAAACTGCGGCAGTCAATGAATTTTATGAACGTCTAGAAAATGGCCCCGAGCCTGATCTTGTGCTGCTGGATTTAAATTTGCCAGGCGCATCAGGTTTTTCTGCCTTGGTACACGTCCGCGCGCAATATCCGTCGCTGCCGATCATTGTCGTGTCTGCGCATGAAGAAGTCAGTATTATCCAGCGTGCCATTGCGCATGGTGCCATGGGCTATATTCCAAAATCTGCCCATCCAAGCCATATTGGTGAAGCGATTCGCGAAGTGCTGGAAGGTGAGATCTGGTTACCGCCAAATCTGCCAGCCAATATGAACTTTGACCCGCGTGCTGCCGATGAAACGGCTTTGGCGGAACGGATCCAGTCTTTGACCCCACAACAGTTCCGAGTATTGATGATGGTGGCCGAAGGCTTGCTGAATAAGCAGATTGCTTATGAACTGGACGTGTCAGAAGCGACCATTAAAGCGCATGTGACTGCAATTTTCCGTAAGCTTGGCGTACAAAACCGGACACAAGCGGTATTGGCCATTAATGCACTGAATATTGAAGACCGGAAAATGTAAGTTCTGTATATCCGCATGGAAAAAGGCCTCCTTGGAGGTCTTTTTTTATCTGAATAATTCAGTGAAAAAGCATGCATATATTAAGCAATATAATCCTGCTTGCGGGTGAAATCATCGCAGAATAATGGATTTAAGGCACATTGCAATTCATCGATCTGATCTTCGGTGACATAACCCTTGGATTTCAGATACTCTGCCACGCGATCATCTCGCAGGCTCAGGAAAGTCGCATCATAAACACCCAGATCGACAAAGAGTGCAGCCGTTTCCAGACTGTTAAAACGGTCCAGATAGACTTCATTGTCATACATCAGGAAGATATGATCATCGCGCGTGTTCGGATCGACATGTAAACGCTGCGCTAGCTCATGCGGGCAGGTTTTAATAAATAGTAAATCAGACAGCTCGTCAAACTGGCTGGTATCCAGACAGTTATCTTCGTTTTTGACTTTACCCAGCCAGGCCTTAAACACCAGGACGGCACCACCACGCAGCAACATGCTCCAGATCTGATGACGAGTTTGCGCCGGCAGATCCGCTGTTTCAGCTTCTAAAGACTGAAGCAGTTTGTCTTCCTGCTCGGCAATCCGTTCAAACAGACCCAGTCCTTGCGGCTTGTAAGCATAAGGTTCAAAGACATCAAAATGTAATTCATCAAAAACTTGCAGTGCCAGCGGGACTGCACTCTGATACAGCGTTTCCAGCGCCTGATACTGGGCATCATTCAGCTTGCTGTATTTAAAGATCTGTGCCCAGTCAATGCTTGGCAATAAGGCATTGGCGCCATATTGACGGTGGAACTGCTGGGCCTGATTCAGGCCATGGTTTTGATCTATGTTCATGTGAAGAACTCCGATATGCAGAAAGATCAGCTACCCAAACAATCAAGGCATGTATGAGATGGAAACTGATCGTTTCTTATTCCTCTATTTTTAGAGCCAAGCATAGCTGATAAAAAATACGACTAAAGTTATAGTGCTGGAAAATTACCCTTTAATTATGAGTTAAAACAAATAGATAATTAATTGTAAATAAGTGTACTGCTGTACAGGTACAGATTGGTCATTTTTTGCCATGGTGAATTAGAAAATGAACATTTTGGTCAATTTATTCGGCTGTATTTTCGGCATATTTGCTGCTTTTAGCACATTAGAATAAATTTTATGCAAGCTAGGTGATTTTCTGTGGCAGTTGAGTATAAAAAATGCCCATTTTAAGCTTTAAAATGGGCATTCATGAATGCAATACAATCTTAGGAATCAGAAATTTTCAGTCCGGATAACCATGATCGTAAGGATGCAGGTTTCAGTGGTTTTTTCAGCAATACAATATTCAGCTCTTTCAGGCGCTGTGGCAATTCCGGATCGGAATCGGCAGTAATCAGCGCCACCGGAACATCATTGCGGCGCTGTTCCAGAATAAAGTCTAAACCGATCTTGTTCTGATTGAGATGCTGATCGACCAGCCAGACCTGAATATTTTCCTGCTGAATCAGCCTCAATGCCTGCTCTGGTTCGGTGGCTTTAAAGACTTGATAACCCCATTTGCTCAACAAGGTCGCCATCCCTTCCAGAATGGTTTCATCATTATCCAGACACAGGATTTTAAACGCCTTGGTTTTTAGTGGTACGGCCTGAACAGGTGCAGCGACGACTTTGGGTGCTGCAATGACAGGCACTTCAATCATAAAACAGGAGCCTTTGCCCAGCGCCGAATACACATGCACAGGATAATCCAGCATGCTGGTCATGCGTTGTACGATGGCCAGACCCAGTCCAAGGCCCTGTTCACCCCATGGAGAGGTATGGCCGCAACGTTCAAACTCCTGAAACAGCTTGATACGTTGTTCTTCGGCAATCCCCGGTCCGGTATCCCAGACGCCAATGCGGATATGATTCGGTTTGGTACTGGAGCGTAAGACCCCGACCATCACTTTACCTTTGGCGGTATAACGCAGCGCATTACTGACAAAGTTCTGGATAATCCGGCGAATCCACTGTGGATCGGTATCAATCCAGAACTGCGCATCATGTACACTGAATTGAATGCCACGTTGTGCCGCAATGGATTTAAACTGCAGTTCCAGATCACTGAGCAGGTCATGTAGCGGATAGGCCTGACGTTTCGGCTGAATGGTACCGCCTTCCAGTCGGGCAATATCCAGTAGCGCAGACAGCATGCTTTCTGCACCATGCAGGGCACGATCTAGTTGCTGCAAGGTCTTGCGGTCTTCGTCATTTTGCACGCTTTGTTCCAAGGCAGTACTGAACAGACGCGCCGCATGCATCGGCTGCAACAGGTCATGACTGGCGGCGGCAATAAAGCGGCTTTTCGACATATTGGCTTTGTCGGCCTGTTCACGCGCCAGTTGCTGTTCGGACAAGGCATCTGCCAGCTGTTGGGTACGATCCTGAACCCGGGCTTCCAAGACGGCTTCATTTTCACGGAAGGCAGTAATATCGGCAAAAGTCGTAACGAAACCACCCCCTTCGATCGGATTACCACGCATCTGAATGACCCGGCCATCTTTACGAATCCGTTCAAATTCATGGGCACTGCCGACCTGCATCCAGTGAATACGCTTGCGGACATGTTCTTCGACCGAACCCGGCCCACATTCACCACGTTCGGCGTTATAACGGATCAGATCTGCGATTGGACAGCCGACATAGACAATATCGGTCGGATAATCGAACAGTTTCAGATACTGATTATTCCAGGCCACCAGACACATGTTTTCATCGACTACGCTGACCCCTTGGGTCATGTGATCAATCATGGTCATGATCAGATTCTGGTTAAAACGTTGCCATTGCGAGGCCTGATCGAGAATGTTGGCGACCTGACCCAAGGCCAGGCCATTATTGACCATGGCCGTGGTCAGCAGGGTACGTGCCGAAGCTGCCCCGATGGTACCGGCCAGATATTGTTCGGTAAAACGCCACCACATGCCATTGGCGCTGCTATTTTCATTCAGTTCGACACTGTTTTGGGTACAAAATTGCTGAAAAGCGCGGGTAGTGGGCCCTTCACCGGTAATGCGCTTGGCCAGGGTAATCAGATCGCCGACTTTTAAACGCGCCACATCCTGATGCGAATAACTGACTTCAGTTGAGGGACTCTGCGATGGCAGTGGCTTGGTTTCATAATAGAAGAAACTTTCAGCCTGAATCTGTTCGGCAATACTCGGACGGAAAATCCGCGAGATCCAAATATATAGGATTGTATTCAGGCCCAGTGCCCAGACCACCCCATGCGTCAGCGGATCAAACGATTCGAAACCGATCAGCGCTTCAGGACGTAACCAGTTCCAGCCAAAAGGGCCGTTAGTGAGCAGACTTTGGCTAAAGCGGTGATAGGCTTCTGGCAGGCTGCGCAGAATGGTGGGAAACAGCAGGGTATAGGACCACAAGGCAAAACCGGTCAACAGACCCGCATATACGCCCTGCTTACTACCACCGCGCCAGTACAGGCCACCGATCAGGGCAGGGGCGAATTGTGCTACCGCACTAAAGGCCAACAGGCCAAAAACAGAAAGCTGATCAATATCATTAAAGAAGTTGAAGAACAGGAAGCCCATTAACATCACGCCCAGAATACAGATCCGGCGGGTAAATTTCAGTACCAGTGGCAAGCGTTTATCATGTCGGGAAATCAGTTTCAAACGCCATAGCGCTGGCATAATCAGATCATTACTGAGCATGATGGAAAGTGCCACAGAAGACACCAGCAGCATCCCGGTAGATGCGGAAAAGCCGCCCAAGAATGCCAATAAAGTGAGCCAGTCCTGATTATAGCTGAGGGGTAAGGACAGGACCGCCACATCTGGAATTGCCAGATATTGCGGCGCCGCATGCAATGCCCAGCTGGCAATCGGAATAATCGCCAGCGTGGTCAGAATCAGATAAACCGCAAACCAGCGCCGTGCACCGCGGATATGTTTTTCATCACGCAGCTCCACCACTGCCACATGGAACTGGCGTGGCAGGCAGATAACTGCCAGGGCTGCCAGCAAGGTCTGAACCCAGAAACTTTGCGGAACCCCAAACAGCTGGACATCACGGAAGGTGGTACTGATATCTGTGCTGATCTGTGCCATATTTCCTGGTGCTTCAAACATAAAGAAACAGGCGACTGCCAGCAGGGCAAAGAGCTTGACAAAGGATTCAAAGGCCACGGCCAGCATCAGACCGCCATGCTGTTCAGTATTGGCAATCTGCCGGGTGCCAAAGATCATCGCCAGAATGGCCAGTACACCGGTCAAAAACAGCACCCCATTGGTGGTGTTGGCAATTCCGGCAGATGGTTCCAGAATGACTGCGGCACTCAGGGCAATGGCGCGTAGCTGTAAAGCCAGATAAGGCACAATCGCGACCACTGCCAGAATGGTGACCAGCGATGCCAGCGGGCCACTTTTACCATAGCGCGCCGCGACAAAGTCCGCGATTGAGGAAATCGCATGATGCTGTCGTACCCGTCCTAATCGGCGCCAGATATCATAACCGACGGCAACGAATAACAGCGGGCCAAGATAGATCGGCAGGAAAATAATGCCTTCCCGTACCGCAGCGCCGGTAGCGCCATAAAAGGTCCAGGATGAACAGTACACCCCTAAAGTTAAACTAAACAATAGCATGCGCCCACGGGTACTCAGCCGGCTGGCATGTTTTTCCCCGTAAAAAGCGCAGATAAAGAGCAATGCGATATAGAGGGCAAGTACCCCTATGATGAGCCAACTGTTCATATAGCCTGATGTGTGCTGAGCATGCCGCTATGATAGCGCATCATGAACGCTGCAGTTTAAATTGGTCATTTTTTAACGACCAAAGTCTAAATTACAAGAACATATGATTCTTGTTAAGTTGTAATAGTGATAATTCGAATTAAAAAATAGGCAGCCCAAGGTTGGGCTTCAGGAGAGTAATTATGGATGAGGTACAAGTAGATCGCATTCTACAAAATCCAAAATTCAAAGAAATGGTTGCCAAGAAAAGTCGTCTTAGCTGGACGCTTACGGCAATCATGTTATTCGTTTATGTCGGCTTCATGCTTTTGGTCGGCTATAACAAAGAGTTTCTATTGTCTTCACTTTCAGGTGGTGTGACCACGTGGGGTATTCCACTCGGTCTGGGCATCATTGTTTTGTCGTTTCTCTTGTGTGGTGTGTATTCCTACATTGCCAATAACAAACTGGATCAATTGACCGAAGAAGCAATCCGTGAAGTTGAAGCAATCGCTCATGAAAAAGGACCACGTTAAGATGAAATGGAATTCTCTTATTGCCCTGGCGACCACCCTTATGGCTTCAGGTATGGCTTTCGCTGGTCCTGACTTGGGTGCAGCAGAACAGCAACCAACCAACTGGCCTGCAATTATCATGTTTGTGATTTTCGTAGGTGCAACACTGTTCATTACCAAATGGGCAGCGAAACAAACCACCAGCACCAAAGACTTCTATACGGCCGGTGGCGGTATTTCCGGTTTTCAGAATGGCCTGGCGATTGCCGGTGACTATATGTCAGCAGCTTCTTTCCTGGGTATTTCCGCGATGGTGTTCCTGTCAGGCTTTGATGGCTTGCTGTATTCACTGGGCTTTATGGTCGGTTGGCCGATCGTATTGTTCCTGGTGGCAGAACGTCTGCGTAACCTGGGTAAATACAACCTGTCAGACGTAGTGTCTTTCCGTTTACAGGAAAAACCGGTACGTACCTTGGCTGCTTTAAGCTCGCTGGTTGTGGTGGCGTTCTATCTGATTGCACAGATGGTGGGTGCAGGTCAGCTGATCAAACTTCTATTCGGTCTGAACTATAATATTGCAGTCGTGATCGTTGGCTTGTTGATGATGGCCTACGTGATGTTCGGCGGTATGTTGGCAACCACTTGGGTACAGATCATCAAGGCGGTGATGTTGCTGTCTGGTGCAACCTTTATGGCATTCATGGTCATGAAAGGTGTGGGCTTCAGCTTTACCAACATGTTTGAACAGGCGATTGGTGTCTACTCAAAAGTACATGACTTGAGCCTGACAGATGCGACCAAAATCATGGGTCCGGGTAGTCTGGCGTCTAATCCGATTGATGCGATTTCTTTAGGTCTGGCATTGATGTTTGGTACAGCAGGTCTTCCACATATTTTAATGCGTTTCTTCACGGTAAAAGATGCTAAAGAAGCGCGTAAATCAGTCGTAGTTGCGACAGGTTTTATTGGTTATTTCTACCTGCTCACCTTCATCATTGGTTTCGGTGCGATTCTGTATGTATCGAACAACCCGCAATTCCTTGATGTTGCGAAAATGGCATTGACTGGCAAGCTGGAGCTGGTTGGTGGTAATAACATGGCTGCGGTGCACCTGTCTGATGCAGTGGGCGGCGACCTGTTCATGGGCTTTATTTCTGCAGTCGCATTTGCCACGATTCTTGCAGTCGTTGCTGGTTTGACCCTGTCAGGTGCTTCAGCAATTTCGCATGACTTGTATGCCAACGTTTTGAAGAAAGGCCAAACCACGCCTGAATCTGAACTACGTATGTCTAAGATTGCGACTTTAGGTCTTGCGATCTTCGCGATGATTCTCGGGATTCTGTTCGAGAAACAAAACGTAGCCTTCATGGTCGGTCTGGCGTTCTCGGTTGCAGCATGTGCCAACTTCCCGGTACTGGTATTGTCTATGTTCTGGAAAGGCTTGACGACACGTGGTGCAGTGATTGGTGGTGTTGCAGGTCTGGTAACCGCAGTAACCTTGATTGTGCTGTCTAAAGCAGTATGGGTCGATACTTTGGGTATTTCTGATACACCAGTGAACCCGTTCAATGGTCCTGCAATCTTCGCGATGCCATTGTCATTCTTCTGCTGCTGGTTATTCTCTGTGACAGATAATTCAGCACAGGCTCAAGCAGAACGCAAAGCCTTTGATGCTCAGTTTGTACGTTCACAAACCGGTATCGGTATCTCAGGAGCATCAGATCACTAAGATTTGATATCCTGCAAAAAAAGTCCCGTAAGGGACTTTTTTTATGCCCTTATGCTCCAAATTTTTTAGAGCAAGCGCCGTACTGAATTTGGGTGCGCTAGATTTTACTTTGATTTTTTCAATCTTTGCATATAAATCGTACAGCTATATACTGCTTTAATCATGCTATGTTAAGCCTGATAAAATAACAATACATGCGTGCATGACTAGACAAACAAGAAGGGCAGTATGAAGCAATCTTTGCAGCAGTTCTGGCACAGTTTTACCCATCTGCCCTCAGCATGGCTGCTTTGTTTACAATTGCTGATTTTGATCTTGTCCATGTTGAGTTATGAAAACCTGCCCTATCGGGCAATCACCTGGATGCTCGGTGTCCTGGTGTTACTGGTCATTGCCAAGGTCATTCGCCAGACGCCGATGTTTACCATTTTAGGACTCAGCTTTGTGGCCGGCGCAATTCTATTTTCTTCACTGATTGTTTTGGGCCTGCGCTATACCTGGGTCTATGTGACGGCGAATCTGTTTGAAGCCAGTGCATATTTTAGTGCTGCTTATGGCCTGTTGCGTTATATGTTTCATGACCGCTATCTTACCAAAGATGAACTCTTTGCAGCTGGAGCGGTATTTACCTTACTGGCCTGGGGCTTTGCTTTTCTTTATAGTGTCTGCCAGTTATGGGTGCCTTATAGCTTTTCAGATCCTGACTTGCAAGCCCATCAGCCTTGGCTAGATTTGATCTTTCTCAGCTTTAGTGTCCAGTCCGCCACGGGCTTGTCGGATGTGATGCCGGTCAGTCCGCTGGCACGGATGCTGGCAATTATCCAGATGTTTGTCGGGGTGATGTATCTGGCGCTGATTGTATCCCGCTTAATTGCCTTGCAATATATCGCACGTCTACCTCATAAAAAGAACGTGAAAAATAGAGAAAACCCGCCTGAGTAATGAAGTTCATCCTTTTATTGTATTGGTTACAGTAACTTAACGGCTTTATTTTGTGTAACATCCTAAAATAGCAGGAGATCTAGCTTCCATAGACTGAATCTGTCTGATCATTTTGACCTTACCAATAATTATTTGACGCTGTTTGTCGATCCAATTTTTAAAAAATGGAGGAGGTATGCCTTCCACAAAACCATCCTGGTTTGCCAATATCAATCCAAATGTTTTTATTAGTACTGTCGCCATTATTGCGATATTTTTAGCGTTGGTCGTATTTGCACCCGATGCTTTTTCAGTTTTCACCCAGCAACTGAACCAGTGGATTACCACCTCCTTTAGCTGGTTCTATGTATTGTCGGTGGCGATATTTCTCATCCTTCTGGTTTATATTGCCCTGTCAGACATGGGTAAAATCAAACTGGGGCCTGATCATAGTCAGCCTAAATATAGCAGTACCTCCTGGTTTGCGATGTTATTCACTGCAGGCATGGGCATCGGACTAATGTTCTTTGGTGTGGCCGAGCCAGTAATGCATTATGTCACGCCACCTGCCGGCGAGCCAGAAACGGTAATGGCTGCACAGCAATCCATGCGAGTGACATTCTTTCACTGGGGGCTGCATGCCTGGGCCATTTATACGCTCGTCGGTTTGTCGCTGGCGTATTTTGCTTATCGGCATCAACTCCCCTTAAAAATTCGCTCAGCCTTGTATCCGCTGATTGGCAAAAAAATCTATGGCCCGATTGGGGATGGGGTCGATACCTTTGCCACCATTGGTACAGTCTTTGGCGTAGCCACGACTTTAGGTTTTGGCGTGACCCAGATTAACTCGGGTTTGAACTATTTGTTTGGCATTGAACAGGCACCCAGTACTCAGGTCATTTTGATTATTGTGGTCAGTGCCATGGCGGCGACTTCCGTATTTTTTGGATTAGACAAAGGAATTAAACGTTTATCTGAACTAAATTTGGTACTTGCACTGCTGTTGCTGATTTTTGTTTTTGTGGCAGGTCCGAGTATTTATCTGTTACAGACGACTATTCAGAATGCCGGCCAGTATGTTTCAAATCTGTTCAGTATGACCTTTAATCTGTATGCCTATCAGCCAAGTGGCTGGATTGGGGGCTGGACCATCATGTACTGGGCCTGGTGGATTTCCTGGTCGCCATTTGTCGGGATGTTTATTGCCCGGGTCTCGGAAGGGCGCAGTATTCGTGAATTTATCGTGGGTGTATTGCTGATCCCGACTGGATTTACCCTGATCTGGATGGGCTTTATGGGCAATGCTGCGCTGTATAGCATTATGCATGAAGCCAATACCAGCTTGCTAGAAGCAGTTCAACGTGATTCCTCTGTGGCTCTATTCGAATTTTTAGCTAATCTGCCTTTCAGCTCAGTGACCAGTATCATTGCGACTTTACTGGTGATGCTGTTCTTTGTGACTTCTGCCGATTCAGGAGCATTGGTGACTGATTATCTGACAGCAAAAAGTGAAAATTCACCGACCTGGCAGCGTCTGTTCTGGACCGTACTCATGGCTTTACTGGCTATCATCCTTTTACTGGCAGGAGGCTTAGAGGCTTTGCAATCGGCCACGATCATGAGTGCTTTGCCATTTACCTTCATTATGCTGCTGATGTGCTGGGGATTAATCAAAGCCTTACATCTGGATGTCACCAAAATGCATGCGCTGCAAGCCGCACGGATTACCCCGCGTGCGATCCAGAATCCGCGCAGCTGGCAACAGCGATTAGGCCTGATTATGCATTATCCGCACACTCAGGAAGAGGTGCAGCAGTATATTCAAAATACAGTGAATAAGGCATTTCTCAGCTTTCAGAGTGAATTGAAACGGCGCCGATTACACGTGACGATTAGTCCGCTAGAAGACGGTATACAGCTCCGTGTTGATCATCAGGATGAAATTAATTTTATCTATCAGGTCAATGCGACCCAGACTTTAAGTCCAAGCTTTATGTCGGAGCCGGAGTGTGCAGGAGCAGACTCCTATCAGGCGGAAGTATTCTTGAGAGAAGGCGGGCAGAGTTATGACGTGATGGAATGGACGCAGGAAGATCTGCTCCAGGATATTATTGATCAATATGAGCGACATTTGCACTTTTTAAGTCTGGTGCGTACACCGGAATAAGCGTATCTAAATCTGAAAATCAAGCAATAATAAAAAAGGACGCATCAAGCGTCCTTTTTTCTATTCAGCATCTAATTGAAAATTAGAAACGGAATTTAGCATTTACGCCAACAGTTTGTGTGTCACGTACTTGTGCATTTTGCGCAAGATTTGCTTCGTAGTTAGCATTTACATAAGTTGCGCCAACTGCAACAGCAGGAGTGATGAAGTAGTTTACGTTCGCACCCCAAGCTTTGTCTGGAGAACCAGCATAGCTAGATTCCATATAAGATGCGCCAACGCTTAACTGTGGGTTAAGGAAAAGCGTAGTACCTAGGTTGTAGGCAGTGTCTTCACCATAAACCAAGCCACTTTCAAAACCAATTGACATGTTAGTACCGTCAATCGCGCCTACATATTTAGTGCGGGCAGTGATTGCGTCTTGGTCTTCATCAATTGTTTCAGATTCTAAGCCAGCTTTAACAACACCATTAGAAAGAATGTTGAATGCATCATAAGAAGTTTGGTCAGCAACGCTGGTATAACCCACAGCCACCAAGAAGTTAGGAGCAACTAAAGCACCTAGTTCTAATGCATAGCGGTCGCCATTGCCGTCTGCTTTACCCGCTTTGTTATCCGCGATGGTATGGCTATAAGAAGCGCTTGCATAAACAGGCACAACTTTAGTTGGGATATAAGTTTCACCTTTCACGCCGTAAGTATGATTTACAGTACGTGAACGTCCAGCTTCTTCTTGACCATTTTCGCCATAGCTATACGCTAGAGCAACATTAGATGCTTGGTTTAGGAAAGCAGCTTCAGCTAAAGGACCTTTAGAAGCATCTACATCTTTAAAGTAATAAGTACCTTGAACAGCGCCAGTGAAGTCTTTGTCATTTGCAGTGTTATCGATGTACTCTGACTGACCTTGAACTTCGAATTGATATGCTTGAGCACCGGTCATCGCTAATAATACAGCAGTGGCTAAACCTAGTTTTTTCATGATATTTACCATTTTGTTACAAAAGATGTACAACATAGAACATATTGTATTGTAACAATTTATTAAGTCAATCCACTTCGAATTTAGTATTTTTTCGTCTTAAAATAATGTATTAGTTTTGTGTAATATTCATCTATTTAGCTTGAAATTGAATTTTATGTAAAATTTGTTTTATAACAAAAAGCTAGAGCTTAAAAATAGAACACTACGTCAAAGATTAAGAAGAAAATGTGTGGATATTATTATTCATTAATTGAATTGATTATTGATTTTTTATCGTAAAATTCAATTGATGTTTTAAGGATAAATTCATAAATATGTCAAAAAATATAAGATGAATTATATAATTCATCACGCTTTATTATAAATTGTACAAATTTAATGCAGAATTCCTCTAGAATTGTAATAGGTGTCTCTTTTTTGAACCAAAATGTGATGCTTTTTAATCTCGACTAGGCCAATCGGCTTTACATTGTTAATAGATTTTTACATAATATCAGTATCAGGTTAAAGTTCATGTTTCATTATGATTTAACGTGATTCTCCACAATTTTTTTATTGGCCCAGCTTTCCCCAAGGTTGGGCTTTTTTTTATCCGCATTTTTTATTTACTTTCTATTCATCTTCTAAGATAGAAACTGTTCTGTAGCAATGAACTTCAGCAATAAAAATAGTAAAAATAAAGCACTAAAATGGTGCATATTAATTCATTAATAGATGACCTAAAAATATAAGCACTAAAAAAAACCCCAGTTTTCATAGAAAACTGGGGTTTTTTCGCCAAAATTTGCGGGTAAACTAAAATATCTGCTGAGGAATAATTTAACTCGCCCTAATGCGGTGCATTATGCACCCAATTGTTGCATGTGTAAATAGTGCGGAAAGCAAGTTTTGATATTTTTTTTAATGCTTAAAAGTCCTGTATTTGTGTTGTATTTTTTGTAGGATAAAACCCATAAAACTTTAGCCTGAATTTAAAAAGTAGCGCTTTTAAAAATTAAAATCAAAAAAATATAGAAAAAACATTAACTAAGTTGAATTACCTACTTTAAGAGTATTTCATTTTATTTGTATAATAATCGCTCTATACAGCATTCTTTTGGCATTGGGGCGTAATAAAACAGCATGAACACCTTACGCTCAGGCTGGATCAGTAAACGTTTATACTGGGCTATGTCGATCATTATTTTAAGTTTGCTTTGTATCTGCATTCCCTTGATCGTCAGTAGTGGTCAAAATTATTTAAAATCGGTACAGACCTATCAACAGTTAGATGCACTACAACAGGTCGCTGATCTGGCCAATCGAATCTCCCGTGAGCGTGCTCCTGCCAATAAAGCCATGTCCAGTTCGGCAGAAGATTTTGCGCAGCATCAACAAGAATTAATAATTTACCGTCAGCAGGTGGATCAGCAGTTTTCCCAGACCGCTGAGGTATTGGCAGAATCCGGTTTCAACGATCTGAGTCAGCAACTTTTAAAGGTCAAAATCAGTCTTGACCATGGACGTGCCCAGGTCGATGCTTATACCCAGATGCCGCGTCAGCTGCGCAGTGCTCAGGAACTTGATCAGGCAATTCTGGCCATGTTTGCTGCATGGGACAGCTGTCGTGAAATTTTAAGAGGCGTGGTTATCGCTTCAGATAGCTCGTCGACTCATCTCTATCGTTATATTAGCCAGATTTTATTTTTATCCGATTTACGTGATCAGGCCGGTCGTGTGGCTTCGAGTATTATAGCGCATGTGACTTTTGCTACGCCTCTTCCCACGCAAAATATCACCCGTTCTTTACAGACTCAGCATCAGGTGCATTATCTTTGGGCATTGATTGAAACCATTCAACCGGCTGAAGACAAGACAGATGAATTTATCCGTTTACATCGCCGGGTAGAAACTGATTTTATTCAGCAAGGTCTGCCGATTGTTTCTGAACTGATCAATGATAGTGTGGAGAAACGTACCTATCATTTGACTGGAACCCAACTGACTGAAGCCATTGTCGATAAATTTTCGACCGTGGTTGACCTGCAAAGCTATCTGCTTCAGTACAGCAGAGAAGTGGCCATTCGGGAAATGACCACCAATATGAATCATTTGATCTGGACCGTATTGCTCTCTCTTATTTCCTTGCTTGCTGCCATTTCGACCATGATTTTTGCACGTAAGCAGGTTTTTTTGCCGCTCATTCAAGCTCGCCGAATACTTTTAAGTTTATCTAAACGTTCGGGCCGTCAGCCACCTGGTTTAAAAATACGCTCAGATAAGCATTCTGATTCTTTATTCGCTGCGATTCAGAAGTTACAGCAGATGTTACAAGAACGCGATGCTTTGGAATTCCGGTTAAAGAATATCGCGCATTCAGATGCCTTGACCGGATTATCAAACCGTTTTGCTTTGGAAGAATATATCCGTTTTCTGGAAAATCAGCCGGGTCAATTGAGCCAGACCTGTCTGATGATTATTGATATTGATCATTTTAAACAGGTGAATGATCAATATGGGCATATTATTGGCGATCAGGTGATTCAACTGGTGGCCGAGCGGTTAAAGGCCAATGTTCGGGCGACGGATTTGCTGGTGCGCTATGGCGGCGATGAATTTCTGGTATTGATTGAAAATATCCAGATGCAGCAGGCATTGATTGTGGCCGATAACATTCGGGCTGAAGTGGCTGAGCGTCATATTTTGACTGCAGCAGGAGACGAGATTCAGGTTTCGGTTAGTATCGGAGTCGCCATTGGTGCCGTGTCCTGGATGGCTTTATTGTCAAATGCTGATGATGCTTTGTTTAAGGCCAAAGCGAAGGGGCGCAATGTGGTGGCTGAGGTTTAAATTCTTAGCCCAGTACTTTTTAATTTAAATTTAAGCGAACTTATCACTCTTAGATGCTAATAAAGATGAAACCAGAACAAAGATTAGAGCAAATATTTAGAGAAAATGAAAACAAAGGTATGGCTGTGGCTATTACTGGATCTTGGGGAGTAGGTAAAACTTTTTTTTGGAAAAATTTTCTAAAAAACCAAACTCTTGAAGAGTATAAAAATGTTAGTAATTTCTATTACTATGCAAGTAAATTAAATTATATAAATGTATTTGAGAATAAAAAATATGCTTATGTCTCATTGTTCGGCATAGAAACTTTAGATGCTCTAAAGAATGAAATTGCCATAAAAATTGGTTGGAATCCACATTCTAGAAATATACATACTCATTACGGAATACCTCAACTTGTTAAAAGCTCATTAGCCCAATTCAAAGATATAAAACTTTCTCATTATGGAGTGAGTTCGAGTTCAAAGTTAATAGATTCCTTACTTTATTCAGAGGTAAAAAATTCAATTATTTGCTTTGATGATTTTGAAAGATTGTCTGAAAAAATTAAAATTCAAGATGTTATGGGTTTAGCAAATCAATTAAAGCTTGAAAGAAATTGCCAAGTAATTTTGATTTTAGATGAATCAAAAAGTGGAGATAATAAATATGCTGAATATAAAGAAAAATTGATTGATGAAACGATCAAGATTAACTCTGTTGAACCATTAATTCGTGAAAATACAAGAGATATAGATGAACCTTTAGTAAATTTAATGGTGAAATTTGCAGATAAATTAGAAATTCATAATTTTCGTTTTTTTCAAAAGGTCATAAAAATTTATAAAGAGTTTAGGGAGCAGTTCCCTGGAAAGATTGCTGATTCAACTAAACAAATAATTTTGATTAGGATTTTGCAAGGATATTTTTTAGAAAATTTTGGTAAGAAATATGAGTTGGACTGGGGTGATATTCGAATAGTAAGAGAAGAAGATCAAAGAGCGTGGTCTCAATCTAAAATTAAAATATATTCGATTTTAAAGGAGTTATCTTATGATTTTGTACGCACCGATACATGGCTAATTGAATTTAAAAAGAAGTTTGATCAAACAGGTGAACCAAATTTAGAGGTACTTATAGGTTTAATAAAATCTGATATGTACTCAGAAAAGAATAATATCATTAGAGAGCAATTAAATGAGTTAATGGAACAGTGGAGAAATTTAGAAGTAGATTCATTGTTTTGTCAGCATCTCTATGATGTAGCCCACCAACAAATCCCATTTGAGAACTTAGAAAATTTAGGTTTTTACTGTGATTTATTAAAAGAGTTTGGGGTAGAGCAATTAGCTATTCAACTCCAAGAGAGTATTAAGGAGTATCTATTTAATCAGTATGAAAGTAAAGGTTATCTTTTTGCGAATGAACATTTTAATTTTGGTTATAAGCCTGAAAATAGATTTCATAGTTACCTTAAATCTTTACAGGAGCAGAAGCCAAATCAAGGATTTCCTATCTTGATAGATGGGCAGAGTAAAACTTGAAGTGCGACATAAACCACCTAATTAATTTAAAGGGTTTATGGAGTATATAAAATTGTCATACCATCATCTTAACTTTGAAGATCGTACTGCATTAATGCTTGAGTCAAGAAAAGAAGGCTTTTCAGCCAGAAAATTTGCTGAACTCATTAAAAGACATCCTAGTACGATCTATCGTGAGCTTAAAAGAAATAGCATCAATGACGTTTATCAAGCTCAATATGCTTCTGATAACACCTTCGCTAGACGTAGACG
>NZ_VPEC01000062.1:0-10159 GCF_013417355.1 Acinetobacter sp. YH12255 | reverse complement strand
TGTTCCATTTTAGAGATTTGTTTAAGATAAGATATAACTCATTGAGATGTGTCATAGTATTCGTCGTTAGAAAACAATTATTGTGACATTATTTCAATGAGTTATCTATTTTTGTCGTGTACAGAGAAAATTTTCTTAGAGCGTTCTTTATATTTCTCATCTTTAGCTGAATCTTTTTATAAAGCCGCTAACAGTATTCTTTTACCAACTCGAGCAACATTACTTTATTATGGGATGCTGAACCTTGTAAAATGCTTTTTGTCCTATAATAAAATTGAATTAGAAACCGTACATGAGCATCATGGTTTAAATTTACCGCTTGGCACAGACAGTACTATTCAGGTAAAGCCAAAATCTAACGAAGGAGTAAATATATTTGCTACTTTTTCTGAAACTCTAGGTAAGAAAATCACTCATCCTTTTAATATTAATTTTCGCCAAGCCGTAACTAATATTCCCGAAATTCATAGTCTATGTCATGGCTTAGGACTTCTACCTAAAAGAAAATTACTACCTATTCAGATAGAAATCTTAACTAACAGAGGTGGTCCCACATGTTTGAACAACTAAAAGCTTATTTATAAGTGATACTCTGCTCTAGTTAAGCTACCTTATTTTGTTGTGGTAGCTGGTCATAGTAAAACTCATCTGGAGTCATTTTGTCCAGACTCGAATGAGGTCGTTTCAAATTATAAAATTCAAAATATGCGTTTAATTGCTTCTTCGCATCCAAAACATTGCTGTAGGCTTTGAGATACACCTCTTCATATTTAACGCTCCGCCATAATCGTTCAACCATCACATTATCAACCCATCGACCTTTACCATCCATACTGATTTGAATGCCATTTGATTTCAATACATCAATAAATGCATCACTGGTAAACTGACTGCCTTGGTCTGTATTAAATATTTCAGGTCGACCATATTTTTCAATAGCTTCATTTAATGTTTCTATGCAAAATGTAACCTCCATACTAATCGATACTCTATGCGCAAGTACCTTGCGGCTATGCCAATCAATCACAGCACATAAATAAACAAAGCCTTTTGCCATAGGGATATACGTTATATCCGTAGACCACACTTGATTACTCCGTTGAATAGCCAATCCTTTGAGCAGATATGGATATTTGCGGTGAGCTTGATTAGCCTGGCTTAAATTTGGTTTGCAATATAACGCATTAATGCCCATTTTCTTCATTAAAGTACGTGTATGACGTCGTCCTATATGATGTCCTTGACGATTCAACAAATCACGCATCATCCGGCTACCTGCAAAAGGGTATTGCATATGTAACTCATCCATACACCGCATCAGCTTCAGATCTGATGCACTCACAGGTTTTGGGCGATAGTAATAACAACCACGGGAGACTTTCAGCAGCTGAGCTTGCTTAGATACTGAAATCTGAAGTGAGTCATCGATTAACTTTTGTGGTTGAAGCGGCCCAGTTTCTTCAACACACCTTCTAAAAAATCAATTTCTAATGCCTGCTCACCGATTTTTGCATGTAGTTTTTTTAAATCGATGGGTGGTTCTGTTGGAGCTTTTGATTGATCGAAAGCTTGCGAGGAAGCTGAAATCAGTTGATTTTTCCAGTCGATAATTTGGTTTTGATGAACATCAAATTCAGCACTCAATTCAGCAAGTGTTTTTTCTGCTTTAATCGCAGCAAGTGCTACCTTAGCTTTAAAATCATTTGAATGATTTCTTCTTGGTCTACGTGCCATAAAATACTCCATATATTGATGTTTATAACATCATTTGGGGAGCAAAATATCACTTATAAGTGTTGTTCAAATTTCCTGATCCACCTCTAACCCTGAACATAATAAATTATTTACCGAAATTCTTATTGATAATGAACAAAAAACCAAAGTTGATATAAACAGATTTCTTAAAAATGAAAGATTAAATTATTTCAAAGAAGGCCTCCCTCGTGAAGGGAAAATAGTATACAGATCCAAGTCTCGAAAGCCTTATACTAGAGAAAATATGAATACGATTTATCAGAATATCCTAAAAGAATATTGTAAATTTGATATTGCACCTATTCTTACAAATACTGGATATCGTTATTACGTTGATTTAAAAACGGCCGAATTACCACACTTATCCTATACTTTATTATGTATGTTCTATCTTGGTACTGTTGCTCGATATAGACCTAGTGAAGCTAATGAACTATTGCAGGGTACATTAAGGCCAATTGTAAGTGAGTTTGTAAATCTCTCTCCTAATCAATTTTTGTATCAACTATGCTCAATATTATTAGAAAAAGAATGTGTTATGCCTTTTTCTTCTATTACACCTATGAATACAATTTAGCTTACCTTGTTGTAATGATGGGAAACTATATGCTTTTCTCTATAGATTCCCTATACTCAACCTAACAACACTCAACAAGAAAGAATCATATGAAATTTAAAGCTCTTATTTTGACGGGTCTTGCGAGTATCGCAGTTACAGCTTGTACATCTGCACCAAAAATCCCGCAGCTTGAAGTTGGCGTCTTACAGGAAGTACAAAACCTCGAAGTATCTCCAGAAACCACCAACAACAAGGCAAAACTGACCAAGTTCCTCGACAAATGCGTGATTGAATTTACCGGCGATCTTGGCAATAACCGTGTCGTTGAACAATGGTCATTTAAAGGCCTTACCCTGATGGATGCAGGTTCAGCAACTTTCCAGCGCGACGGCACCAGCACTGCACAAAAGTTTGATCTACATGCCAAAAATGTACAAAAAAACTTTATTTCACTCCGCCATCACTTTGCCAAAGATGCATTAACTCAATGTGACTAAGCATCCTGCCCTGTTTTTATTCAGAAAATGGGGCAATTCTTTATCTAAAATAAATAAAAACCGGTTTCATATCTCACCGCGCCGTCTTTCATTACAAAAAAGCTAAATTGTACTTCTTGGAAGTGCTCGCGAATCCATCAGATCTTCATTGTTTTCGTGAAATTATCCGCTACACTCAAAATCAAACAAAAGATCGCTATTTGACTACTTCGAGGTCGATCACATTATGATGATGAAAAAAGCTATTATTCTCGGCACTGCATTTTTAATCTGCATTCCGGTATTGACACAAGCTGCAACCGAATCAGAAGCACAAACCAGCAAACCTATTGCGCCATATGGCACCAATCCAAATCTTTTGCATGTCTTTGCCTATAAAGCTCAGGAAGGCGTCATCAATACCGCAGAAAAAGTCGGTGAAGTGACTGAAAAAGGCATTGCCAAAGTCAAACCAGGTGTAGATCGTGCTTGGGGAAATACCAAGGCAGCGGCTTCAGAAACCGCACAAAAAGTCGATCAGGGAGCTACGCAAGCAGCCCAACAAACCAATCAGAAAATCCAGAAAACCAAAGAAGTGTGGCGCGCCAACCCTCAACAAGCAGCACCGATTGTGCAACAGCCTTTGAGTGAATCCTCTGCGCCTCAGCAAACCACAACACCACAGATGCAACCTCAATCCGGTTCCGGCACTGCCACCAGCTATGCAGTGACTGATTTATAAGAAAAGCCCGTCATGGGCTTTTTATTTATCTTTCAGCAAAAAATACTCACTTCAAGAGAAGGGTTAAAAATCAATTCACCTGCCGTATCGGCTGGCCATTTTTAAAAGCTTCAATATTTTCGACCATCTGATTCACAATGCGCTGCCGTGCATCAACACTGCCCCAGGCATTATGCGGCGTCACAATCAGGTTTGGAATTGTAGCATCAAGCAGGACATTGCCTTCTTTCGGTGGCTCAACCGTTAAAACATCGGTCGCTGCACCGGCAATCTGACCCTCACGCAGCGCCTGCGCCAAGGCTGCTTCATCGACAATTCCGCCACGCGCACAGTTAATTAAAAATGCGCTTGGCTTCATGGCTTCGAGTTCAGCATGACTGATCAAATGCCGGGTGTCTTCAGTGAGTGGACAATGCAGACTGAGAAAATCAACTTGAGCAAGCAACTCGGCAAATGCTACACGGGATGCATCTGCTGGACGGTTTGGCAGCGCCGCAATCAGAACTTTCATGCCAAAAGCTTCAGCCAGTTTCGCCACCGCATGGCCCAGTTCACCATAACCGACAATGCCCAGTGTTTTTCCGGCCAGCTCGACAATTGGCGCATCCAGCAAACAGAATTGTGAAGATTTTTGCCACTGGCCTTGTTGTAGCGCACGTTGATAAGACAGAAATGAAGTGGCCAGATTGAGCATTAACATTAAAGTATGTTGCGCAACCGCAGACGTTCCATAGGCCTGACAGTTACAGACCACAATGCCACGTGCTTTGGCTGCTGCCAGATCGACATTATTGCTGCCGGTCGCAGAAATCAGGATCAGTTTCAGTTCAGGAGATTGCTGAATGGTCGCAGCATCAATCAGTACTTTATTGCTAATAATGACCTCAACCTCGGCCACGCGGGAAGCAATCTCGGCAGCCGAAGTCGTTGGATACAACACAAGCGGATCAAAGGCTGCATGCAGTGCCTGAAAGTCCAAATCCTGTTGGTCTAGAGAAGCATAGTCTAAATAAACGGCTTTCATGGCTGTTCCCTCAATCCTGTTGAACCATTGATCTTTATCATTTAAAACAAGTCATTGAGGCTTTTCAAGCAGTTTCCGCTCTGCCAATCTTAATCCAGCGGTTTATCGAGATGATTGCGCAATGAACGCCGGATTTTATAGATCACATACACCGCCAGAATGATCATGAAAATAATCGATGCACTCATCATAATCACGGCTGGATGTACACTTTCTGCATGTGCCAGATTGGGCAGCGCTAAACCGACCATGAAACAGACTTGTATCATCTGGGCAGATTGCATCATATAGAGCCCCCCTGGTTCGTTTCAACTATCGGGAGCAGTACGGGTGGATATTATTTGTACCGCCTATCTCTATATTATGCCTAGCCAATCACATGTCAAGTAATTGTTTTTTATTAAAAAATAAAGCTAGTTTATTTCATTGTGCGTCACAAACTGCGTATTTTTGTCACTTTCATCGATAAAGGCCGCAGCGCCATACTCATTGGTACTTAAATTCAAGTGCTTATAGCTGAACATATAATAATCGCTATAACGTTTCATGAGAATCGGGTGCATGCCCAGACTGAGTTCATCCTGCTCCTTGATCAGTTTCATGACATGCCGGTCATTCATCACCACCAGATAACGCTCATCATTCAAGCTGATGCTCAATAGGCCATTGCCTTTGGCATAAATTGGAATCAGGAATTTATGGTTCAGGGCAATCGCGCCTTCTGCATAACTTTCGATTTTATGACTGATGACATTAAATACCAGACCATGTCCATATTGATCCAGAAGCAACTGACGATTTTCCTGCGGCAAATTGACATGAATGCCGAGCTTGAGCAGGTCATGCTGATCGACCTGTTTATTTTGCAATAATTCTCTTAAGATCACCTGTTTCTGGCTGGCATCAAAAAACTGATTATCCAGTTGCAGATCATTATTTTTCAGGATACGCCCCAAGGCCATACGATGGCGTGGCAAAACATTTTCAATGACTTTGCGATAATAGAACTTGCTGTTTTTCTTGACCCGACGCATTTTCTGGTAAAAATAACTCGGTTCGTAATCATGTACCAAAAAGTCATACAGCAATTCGGAACTGGCCAGAACGGCAATGGCATCATGTCCGGTAAATGGCAAATGCAGCACATGATGCTGCGGAATCAGGGCCTGTAATTTCAGATAATGCGCACGGTCTTCGGCACAATACGGATCATAAACAATAATATATTCGCACGTGCTATCGATATCTTCGGCTTCAACCCGCATTCCTGCATTCAGCTCTGGTTGATAGAACATATTGTAGCGGGCATCGTGTACATCATCCGGATTGATCGAATATTGCGGCACCATCGCCACCACGCGCTGCACGCCTAAGGCGCGGGAATACTTGATCGCGGCATAGCCACCCATCGAGCCACCATAGGCAACCCGCTGCTGAAACGGCGCAATCAGTTCAGCCACTGCCTTTAACATGTTCCACATGGAACCTTGCGGGAACCAGGACTTGTGCTTGGGCATAATACCCAGAACATTGAATTCAAATTTCTGTAGCGACTTTTCTGCATTGATGTTGAGGCCCTTGGCACGGGTAATCAAATCGCCAAATGAAAAAATCAATTCTGAAGATGACCCCGGCATAAAAATCGCGCGTATATGCTCATCTTCAAAAACAATCTGCTTGTCCATAACTTTCCCGTGCTGGTAAATCGAACCCTTCCACAACAATTCAATCAATGAATGCTGTCAAAAAAGTGAATATGCTATTTTATATCGATCAAAAAGATTAAAAAGCGCAAAATATGACACAATCATTACATCCGGCAGCAAAACGGGGTTTTAGTGCATCTGCCGAGCTGTATCAGCAAGTGCGTCCCGATTATCCGGCAGAGATCAGTCAGTGGCTGGCCGATACTTTGACTTTGCCTGTCGATGCGCGTCTTTTGGATTTAGGCAGTGGGACCGGCAAGTTTATTCCTTATTTACGCCCGCTCAGTAAAAACATCATCGCTGTCGATCCGGTTGCGGAAATGCTGGCACAATTAAAACTGGCCCATCCGGACATTGAGGCTGTTGAAGGCCTGAGCCATCAACTCCCCTTGCCTGATCATAGCCTGAATGCGGTATTTTGTGCACAGTCATTTCACTGGTTTGCGAATGCAGAGACCTTACAGGAACTCAACCGAGTCCTCAAACCCGATGCTTATCTGGTTCTGGTCTGGAATCAGCGGGATACCCGGGTAGCCTGGGTTCAGGCACTGGCAGAGTGTATCGCCCCATTAGAAGGTGATACCCCGCGTTATCATAGCGGAGCGTGGCGCAAGGTATTTGAACAACAAACCCTGTTTCAGCCCTATGCCGAAATCAGCATGACTCGGCAACAACAGGGCAGTGTGGAGCAGGTGGTATCAAAACGGCTACTCTCGACCAGCTTTATTGCAGCCATGCCAGCATCCCGGCAAGCACAGCTCAAACAACAGTTTGAACAGATTATCTGGGACTATACAGCCAAAGGTATAGAGGAAATGATTGATTTTCCTTATATTACTCATATATACGTATTTAAAAAAACTAATTAAAAACAGGAGTCAATCATGCATAAAATATCAGGAATGACACGCACTGCCCTGTTTGCAGCAGTCATGCTGCTCATGGCATGTGACCAGAAAACATCAGAAAGTACCGAACCGGCTGCAGACAGTACGGCTTCAGATCAGGTGATGCAGGAACTGAAAACCGAGCCGCTGAAAGACTTCCCCAAAACCACTGAGGATCCACATGATATTGCAGTACTGACCGATTATGAGCAACGTTTTCAGGAAATGAGTGCGGAGCTGGAAAAAGAATTAAACAGCATGCGTGATGAAGACAGCTTGAGTCCGGAGTTTATTCAGCAACGCCAGCGCGATCATGTACAGTCAGCCCTAAATATGCTGAAGGATTTAGAACTGAAAACCGAACAGGGCCGTTATATTCAGGGCATGATGTATCAATATTGGCAACATCAGGACAAATTGGTAAATAGTCCTAAGACTCAAACCAAAACAGTGAATGAGGCCAGTGAAAGTGTCAAAGGTTTAGGAAAATATCTGCATGCGCAAGAGCAACTAGAACGCTGGCGCTCGCAATATCCGGATCTGAATGCCAACACAGCATCTGCCCGCCCAACCAGTTAATTCCATGGAGCTCATTGCTTGCACCAAGCTTGACTAAAATACACAGCGAACATCTAAGCTCAACGGGTGCATACAGGCACCTTGAATAAGCATGATACTGTCCAGGCTTGGTCTGCATTTCAGAATAAAGTCTTTTTCTCCCTCAGCATAAAATGACTTAGCTGGCCTTTAGGAACTGATGCACCCCTTCACCTGCCGCCCGGCCTGTAGCAAAACAGGCTGTCAGCAGATACCCTCCAGTCGGTGCATCCCAGTCCAGCATTTCCCCACAAAGAAATACATACGGATTGGATTTAAGTTGGAGCTGTTCCGACAGCACTTCACGCTTGACCCCACCTGCACAGCTAATCGCTTCTTCAATCGGACGAAAGCCTGTAAGTGGAATGGTCAAATGTTTTATCTGCTTGGCTAATTCAGCAGCATCTTGCCACCAAGTCTTGGCCACCAGTTCACGCACCAAAGCCGCTTTGGCACCATCCAATCCGGCTTTACGCCAAACATTGCTTAAAGACTGCTTCTTAGTCGGCTGTAATTTTTTCGCCAATTGCCCCACACTTTGGTCAGGAAATAAATCCAGACTCAGTTGCATTTGCTGACCTTGTTTTAGCTGTTCGCGTAAACCTCTTCCCTGCTTATAAATCAAACCACTTTCAAGCCCATAATGACTGATCACAATGTCACCCGTGGTTTTTTCACCTTGCCCGACCCAGGCTTCTACACGTTTTAAAGGCTGACCAAAGACTGGCTGCATGAACTTGGACCATGGATATTCCACCCCGGCATTACTGGCCTGAAAAGCCTCAATCTCATCGGGTTTTAACCAGGCTTGCCATGCGCCGTCACTGCCCAGTTCTGACCAGGATATTGCGCCACAGGCCAAAATAATTGCATCAAATTTTTCAGTGCGAAGTTCATTATTTTTTAGATCGTGCAGCTCAAGCTGTTGCTGATGCAGTCGGCTGACTTTATGCCGGTAATGAAACTGGATGCCATGACTGGCCAAGCGCTTGAGCCAGGCACGCAGCAAGGGAGCAGCTTTCATCTCTGTGGGAAATACCCGACCGGATGAACCAATATAAGGCTCAATGCCTAGTTCCTGCATCCAGTTTTGAATCCAGACAGCATCCCACTGTTTGACCCATGGCGACAACCACTCCACCTGATCATAACGCTGTACAAACTGTGGCACAGGCTCGGCATGGGAAATATTCAGGCCGGTTTTACCTGCCATCAGAAATTTACGCGCAGCAGACGGCTTTTGCTCATAGACATGCAGCTCATAATCAAACTGACTGAGCACTTCTGCGGCCATTAACCCGGCAGGGCCAGCGCCAACAATGGCAATACGTTTGCTCATCTGATTATTCCGCGATGCTAGCATTCTGCCCTTGCAAAGGCTGGAAATCATCAAACCGTGTCACATAAGCTTCAGGTTTAGTAATAATAAGTTGCTGACACAATTCCCCACGTTCCAGATATTTAATTTCAAAATGGGTGCGTGCTGAATCCTGGGCAATGACTTCTTTAATAAAAGGTAATTTCCACAGTTGTTCTGCCTGCTGTTCTGCTTCTTCGATATAGGCAGGAATATTACTGGCCAGTGTAATGGTTCCACCCGTCTTTAAACGGGAAAGTAAAAACTCAAAAAATGGCATATTGACCCAGCGCTGCGCCGGATTATGCGGTTCCGGATTTGGATACAAAATAAAGAATTGTTCTACCTGCTCTGGATACAATGCATGCACGATCCACGGCAAAGCATCGGCATGAACGGTCTGTAAATTGGCCTGACCTTCAATCCCGTGCTGTTTTTGCATGGCCAGGAATTTTTCGCGGGTACGTTCAATCGCAATCAGTTGAGTATCGGGGTGGGTCTTGGTAAATAACAAAGCATGTTTGCCTTTACCCGCCCCGACTTCGATGCAGACCGCTTCAGGACTGATGCTTTGAAAATCACGGGGTGCATGCATACGCTGTGCTTGAAATTGACGAATCGGCATAATCAGATCAAACTAATAAAAACCGCATAAGTCTACCAAGTGCGGCTATATTTGCCTAATCGAAGCTTTATTTTTCTTTGGAGTTGATCTCATGCCCACTACTTTAAACTGTCCGCGCTGTGGCAAACTGACGACCTGGGAAGAGAATGATTTCCGTCCTTTCTGTTCAGAACGCTGTAAGATGATTGACTTGGGCGCATGGGCCAATGAAGAATATAGCTTGCCTACTCAAGATGCACCGCAGGCGGACACTTCTGAGGATTAGAAGTTCTTTGCAGTAAAAAATATTTCTAAACTGAAGACTATTAGGACTTACGCATTGACGGATTCAAAAAAGTATTAAAATACTTTATAAAGTATCTGTGATCAGACGAATTAAACATGCTTCTACAGCAACTTGTACATTACCCATTTATATGGGCTTTCTCATG